>CAZHOD010000007.1:0-19365 GCA_964534075.1 uncultured Spirochaetia bacterium | reverse complement strand
GTTGTTAAGAGTATAAACAATACAACAATAACAACATCATTTATATTAATTTAACTACTTTTATTGTATACAAACAAAATTGTGTAAAACAATTTTTAAAGGAGGAAATTATGAAAATAAAAACCAATAAAAAAGAAATTCTGGAGTCCCTGCAGATAGCTCAGTATTTTATTTCACCGGGTACCACTCTTCCCCTTCTTTCAAACATTCTCTTTGAGGCAAAAGGCGGTCATTTAAACCTGTCCGCTACAGACATGGACATAAGCGCCAAAATAAAATGCACCGTGGAAGAGGTAAAAGAAGAAGGAAAAACAACAATACCGAAAAAAATAATAAGCCTTATAAAAGAATTTCCTGAAGCGGATATTACTCTGGACGCGGATGAAAAGGACAATATAAAACTTCAGTGCAAAAAATCAGCCTATAAAATACCCGGGCTTCCCGCGGAGGATTTTCCGGTTCTTAAACTCGAGGATAAAAAGCTTGACTCTATAAAAATACCCCAAAAGGCCCTTAAAGAAATAATAAAGAAAATTTCCTATGCAGCGCTGAAAGATTCGACAAAAAGAAATTTAAACGGAGTATTTATGAAATTCGAAAAAAATAATATAGAAGCGGTAGCTACGGACGCGCACAGGCTCGCTTTTTATAAAACCGAAATAAAAAATGAAGTAAAGACAAAATTCGATTATATTATTCCGCTGAAGACAATAAATGAGCTGGCAAAGATAATAGAAGAGGAAGATGAGGAAATAGAGGTCAATTTTTATGATAAGGTAATAGAATTCAAGATTAAAAATATAGAAATAGTAACAAGGGTAATAGACGAGAATTACCCCAATTACGGGCAGGTTATACCAAAAGACTATAATATGACGGCCGTTATAAACAAAGAAGAGCTTGCTTCATCCGTAAAAAGGGCCGCGACTATTTCCAGTGACAAATCAAAAATAGTACTGATGAAATTTGAGGACAACAAACTTTTTATTAACGCGCAGGCCCAGGACGAGGGAGAAGCTTTCGAGGAAATTGATATTAAATATGACGGAGAACCCGTGGAAGTATCCTACAACGCGGTTTATATGATGGATGTTTTAAAGGTCATGGAAGGGGACCAGGTTGAAATAAACCTTATAAGCTCCATGAACCCGGGAATAATGAAGGAAAAAGGAAATGATAAATTTTTATACGTTGTTATGCCGATAAGAAAATAATATTATGAATAACAGGAAAAGAGGTTTTTAATGGAAGGAGAAAAAACAGCGGCAAAAATATTCCAGGCTCCCATAGAGGAGGAGATGCAGACTTCCTACCTTGATTACTCGATGAGCGTAATAGTAGGAAGGGCCCTTCCCGTGGTGGAGGACGGGTTAAAACCGGTCCAGAGAAGAATAATTTATACACTGTATACCATGGGCCTTTTTAATAATAAACAATACAGGAAATCGGCGAAAATAGTCGGTGAAGCAATGGGAAATTACCACCCGCACGGAGACTCGGCAATATACGATACCATGGTAAGAATGGCGCAGGATTTTTCTTTCAGGATGCCTCTTGTGCAGGGGCAGGGAAATTTCGGTTCCATAGACGGCGACCCGCCGGCTGCCATGCGTTATACCGAAGCCAGAATGGCAAAGCTCACTGAAAAACTTATAGAAGATATAGACAAGGATACAGTTGATTTTATCCCTACATACGACGAGGCCAATACTGAGCCTGTTGTTTTTCCCGTCGCTTTTCCCCACCTTTTGGTAAACGGCTCTTCGGGTATAGCGGTCGGCATGGCTACAAATATACCGCCGCATAACCTTGGAGAAGTTATAGATGGTGTTATTTACAGGGTAGAAAACAGGAACAAAAAAATAAAGGCCGAAGAAATAATGAAAATTATAAAGGGGCCTGACCTTCCGACAGGAGGGTTTATAGTAGGGAGCGAAGGAATTAAAAAGGCCTATTCGACCGGCAGGGGCTCCATAACGATGCAGGCAAAGGTAAGGATAGAGGAAACAAAAAAAGGTAAAAAACAGATTATAATAACCGCGCTGCCTTTTCAGGTAAACAAAGCGCATCTTATTACAAATATATCAAACCTTGTAAAGCTCAAAAGAATAGAGGGAATAACAGATTTGAGGGACGAGTCAGATAAAGACGGCATGAGGACCGTTATAGAAGTAGGAAGGAACGATAATCCCGAAATTATCCTGAACAAATTATATAAATTCACCCAGATGAGAACTACTTTCGGCATTATACTTTTAGCCCTGGTCAACGGCAGGCCGAAGGTTCTTAACCTGATGGAGATACTCGATAATTTTATAGGTTACAGGAAAAATATAATTATAAGAAGGACAAAATTCGTTTTAAACAAAGCGGAAAGAAGGGCGCATATTCTTGAGGGCCTTAAAATAGCGCTTAAATACCTGGATAAAGTTATAAAGCTTATCAGGAGGTCCAAATCCGGGGAAGAGGCAAAAAAGGGCCTTGTAAAAAATTTCAAACTTACCCCTGTGCAGGCGCAGGCAATACTCGATATGAGGCTGCAGCAGCTCACAGCCCTTGAAATAGCCAAAATAAACGACGAGTACAAATCACTGATAAAGCTTATAGCAGAGTTAAAATCGCTTCTCGGAAGCGAGAAAAAAATATACGCGCTTATGACAGATGAATTAAAGGGAGTAAAAGAAAAATACGCAGACGAAAGAAAAACCAATATCATACCCAAAGGAAAAGATGTATCCATAGAGGATTTAATCCAGGAAGAGGATATGGTTGTTACCATAACTCACAAGGGGTTCATAAAAAGGATGCCGGAATCAACCTATAAATCCCAAAAAAGGGGAGGCCGCGGCATTATAGCCATGACCACAAAGGAAGAGGATTTTATACAGGATATTTTTATAGCGAATACGCACGATTATCTGTTGTTTTTTACAAATAAGGGCCGCTGCCACTGGTTAAAGGTTTACGAAATACCCGAGGGGGCAAGGCAGACCCGGGGAAAAGCAATTGTCAGCCTGCTGAAGCTCGAGGAGGGCGAAACAATAGCCGCCTACGTAGCTGTGGACGAGTTTAAAGAGGACAATTATCTTATCATGGCCACGGAAAAAGGAGTGGTGAAAAGGACAAGTTTATCGCTTTTTTCCAGGCCGAGGTCCGGTGGAATAAGGGCCATAGCCCTTAATTCCGGCGACCGGCTTATAGATACAATGCTCGCGGGAAAAAAAGACGAAATTTTCATAGCGACAAAGGAGGGCAAGGCCATAAGGGCAAAGGCCCTGGATTTCCGCGAGATAGGAAGGACAGGCATGGGGGTAAGGGGCATTTCTCTCGGCAAAAAAGACGCGGTGACGAGTATGACCATAATACCCGGAGGGGTAAAGGAAGCTACTTTGCTCACAGTAACCGAAAAAGGGTTTGGAAAGCGAACAAAGGTAAAAGAATACAGGCAGCAGGCCAGGGGAGGCAAGGGCCTGATTAATATCAAAGTCGGGGCAAAAACAGGGCAGGTTGTTGATGTAAGGCTTGTATCAGACAATGATGAACTTATGGTGATAACGACAAAAGGCACCCTGATAAGGACAAGGATAAAGTATATGAAGACAATAGGAAGGAATACACAGGGGGTCAGGCTTATTAAGATAAGGGAAGGTGAAAAGGTCAGCGCGGTAGCGAGGGTAGCCGAGGAAACGGAGTGAGGAGGATTAAATGAAAAGAGGAACACTTGTTTTTCAGTTAATTTTGCTGGCGGTCATCCTGGCGGGTGTCCCCACCGCTCTTTTTTATTACTATGACAGCAAAAGGGCGATACAGATGGAGGTAATGAAGTCAAAAGTCCTTTCCGTGGAAAACCGGAAGGATATTGGCATAATAAGGGACAACATATCCGCTAAGCTTGACAAGCTTTCCGGTATAGCGAGGGAATTTTCCCCTGCGGGCGTAAAACGCCGTTATTCTTCCATAACGGGAAACAGGATAATCAGGAATTTCAGTTACAGCAAAAGAAGCTCCAAAAGAAAGATAGCTTCCGAGTTCTCAAAATACGCGGATAAGTCAAAAGCGGATGTGGCGCTGCTTTATATTAACGGGAGCGTGCTGGACGCGAATAATCCGGCGCTTAAATCGCGTTCGTTCAGCAGGAACAGCAGGTTTATAAAAGCAAGGACATCGAAAAAACCCATAAGCAAAATAGATTTTTCTTCCGGTACGGCCGAATATTTTGTCCCCATAATGGACATTAAAAACAGGCTGGTTTCCGTACTGTACACAGCTGAAAATATTGCGGTAAAAGCCGACCGGATAAGGGAGGAAAAACAGTCGAGGAGAGGGCTGAATTTTATAGCGGATTCCGCGGGAAGGGTGCTTTTAAGCTCCGACAGGCGGAGGGAAGACAGCGAAAATGTCCTTTTAAACGCTGATGTAAAATCCATAATGGAAAAAAGAGAAAACAATACAGGCATTAAAGAAATTACTTATAATAAATTAAAGGGGATAATCGGTTACAGGAAAATCCCTGGGACTGATTTTTTCCTTTTTGTTTTTACGCCCTATATAGATTATGAATTTATGCAGAGGCCGGCCGGAAAATATAAATCAAGCCTTTTGGATGACTCGCTGTTTGTGCCTGTATACGCGATAATAAGCGGTGTTTTTCTGCTGTGTTTATTTATTATTATAGGAATCAGCGCCGGGCCCTACAGTCCGCTCAGGAAAATTGCCCGCGCCGTAACGCATATCGACGAGGACAGTTTTGAGACACTGCTTCCAAAAATAAAGAAAGGCCAGTACAAAAGGGTTATTGACGCTCTTTTGATTCTGAAAGGGCGGGTTAAAGCGGCGGAAGATAAATCAAAGAAGCTTTCCGGGATGTCAAAGGAACTGGAAGAAGAACTTTCAAAGGAAGCGTCCCGCTCCGACGCGGAGATTTCCGAGCTCAGGGACGCGGTAAAAATCGCGGAAAACAACAAGGCAGAGGCCGAGGAAAACGCCGCTCAGAAAAAACAGGAAAAAGAGGATATTAAAAAAGAACTGAATCAAAAACTGGAAAAAGAAAAAGTATTGCTTAACCAGAAGATAAAAACCCTCGATAATGAGAACGCGAAACTTAAAAAAGAAGCTAAAAAAGCCGGCGAGGCGCGCGTGCCCGATGAGAGGGAAAATATGAGGACAGAATCCATACTTATGATGAATACCGAGCTTAAAGGGGTTCTTTCCGTAATAAAGACGTATATATCCTCGGTACTCGGCGGCGAGGGAAAAATTACAGACGCGCAGCAGCAGTTTCTGGGCGTAGTAATAAATAAATCAGCCAGGCTGGAGCGGCTTATAAACGACCTTACCGAGCTGGCGAAACTCGAAAAAGGCGAGATACAGCTTAAAAAGGCAAAGGTAGATATAAATACCGTTGTTCAGGATATTATTTTCGCCATTCAGCCGCAGGCGGATATTAAAAAAGTTGATTTAAAGGTGGATTTCGCCCCGTCCATACCTACGTGCACAGGCGATTCATCCAGGCTTTCGGGAATAGTAACCCAGCTTTTAAACCAGGCCATAAAGGTATCCCCGAGGGGCGGGAAGGTAAAAGTTGAGACAAAAGACAAAGAAAAAGAAGCCCTGATAAGAATTACGGATTTTGGTATGTCAATGCCCAAATCAAAAGCAGAAGCTTTATTTTTAAATTTTCACGGCGGAGAGTCGCCTGCCGGGCCTGAATTCGTAAATACCGGCCTCCGTTTTCCTATTATAAAAGCCGTTATAGAAAATATGGGCGGCAGTGTAAAAGTAGAGTCTGAAATAGGTAAAGGCAAAACTTTTGTTATCAGCCTGTCCAAGCAGGGAATAGGCGCCCCGGCTAAACCCGGCCCTGCAGCCGGGGCAGGAGGGCCGTCAGGGCCCGGATCCGCCTCAGGAACCGGCCCTGCGAAACCGGGCGGGGCGTTCGGCGCGGGCCCGTCAAAACCCGGCCCCGCAGCCGGGGCAGGAGAGCCGTCAGGGCCCGGATCCGCCTCAGGAACCGGCCCTGCGAAACCGGGCGGGGTGTTCGGCGCGGGCCCGTCAAAACCCGGCCCCGCAGCCGGGGCAGAAGGGCCGGAAAAACCAAAGCCGGAGGATAAAGAAAAACCGAAACAGGAGCCGCCTTCGGGCAACCCTAAAATTCAGAGGAATGTAATGACTGATATACCCATGTCGTCTCCGGGAACGCCCGGCGGCGCGCCTTCGGCCAAAGCGCCGGAAGAGAAAAAATCCGAAGAAAAAGACGAAAGCGTGCCGAAAGTAAGCGACCTTCTTTCTTTTGACGAAAAGAAAAAGGAAGGCCCTGAAAAGAAGGATATGCCGGGTAAAGACGTAGAGGTCCCGCCGGACATTATGGAAAAAAAGCCCGGCCCGCCGGAAGAAAAAAAGGCGCAGCAGGAAACAGAGCCGCCGGCCGGAGGGTCGCTGCGGGTTGAGCCGGAAAAAAAGGAAACACCGGAGGATAAGGATACAGCAAAAAAAGAGCCTGAAACCCCCGGGGATTTACCGCCCCTTCCCGACCTTGAAGATGACAAGGGGACGGATATAATTTAATGGCAGGGTGATGTTTTTGAAAAAAATAATTTTAATTTTAATTTTTTCGGTTCTTTTTTTGCCCCGCGTTTACGCCGAAGTATACCTCGATTCAAGGATAGATGACAGCAGGACATTAATTCCGGAAGAATCCCCTTATATAATAGACGGGGAGGTTGTTATAGGAAAAAAAGGGTTCCTTACAATAAACCCCGGAGCTGTTTTGAAGTTCAAAGAGGGGGCTGAAATAACCGTAAAAGGGGCCCTTTACTCCCGCGGAACGCCTAAGAACCCGGTAAGGATGCTGCCTTTTGACGGCGAAAGTTTTTATAAGGGGATAAGATTTGAAAGCTCTTATAAAAATACTGTTGAGTTTACCGTAATTATACGCGGGGCGCTTGTTTCCCGGGGCTCACCTGTGGTTATAAACAATAATTATATACTGAACTCGACAGGCGTGGAAATATTTCATTTCGGGAAAGCCGTGATTAAAAATAATTATTTTTATAACAATACTTACGGGGTTTACATAGAAGGTAAAAATATAAAATATAACATTTACGGCAATACTTTTAATAAATGCAGGTACGGGGTTTACGTAAAAGAGCTGATAAACGGTTCGGGAAGGGCCAAGAAAAACAATTTTTTTACAAATGAAGTATGCGTTGCGAATTACACGCCTCACAACCTGGATTTCAGGAATAATTACTGGGGTGTAACCGGAGAAAAAAGGATACAGAAAAAGATATTTGACAAAAGGCACAACAAAAGGCTTGGGAAGGTTATATACCTGCCTTATTCCAAAAGAAAGCTCAGGCTTTTTGAACCCCCTGCCGCTTACGTTTCCCTTGTTAAAATATACCTGAAACTTAAAAGGCCGGATAAGCAGCCGACAAAGGTCGGTGTAGGCGCGGGGTTTACAGGTTTTATGCCCTTAACCCCCGGAGAACTTAGCGGCATAGAAGGTTACGGCACGGGCCTTTCGGCAGAGGCCACTTTTAATATTACAGGGGCTTTTCTTTTAGGCGTAGAGGGGAAAATGTCACGCTTTGGGGGAGCCGCGGACGGAGGATATGATTTCAGCATGTCTTTAACGCAGTTTATGGTTAATTTTTACGCTTATATAGGCTGGAAAAAAAGGATATATTTTGTTCCGTATGTAAAAATAGGCAACGGCCTGTCTTTGGTATCGTCGGTTTATGAGGCAGGCGAGCCTTTATTTGACGGGGAAAAAACAAAAAAAGAAAATGCTGTTTGTTACAGCGCGCACGCGGGAGCCGGGCTGGAATGGTTTCTTTCCAGGTTTTTTTCGTTAAAAGCGGAAGCTGTTTATAATTATACTTTTTACGAAAAGGGGAACATTTCGTACCCGAATATAAATTTATCCGGGAATATTTATTTTGACGCCCCGTTTTTCCTGAATTTTGAGCAGCACGGGCAGAGCGGGCCATGAAACATATAAGGGACGCTATAGGTGATTTTCTGGAAAAGACACAGATAGACCGCCCTTCTGCGGCCGACATTATTTTTGAAAAATGGGCGGAAATAGCCGGGGAAAAAGCCGCGAAAACGACAAAGCCCTTTAAAATCAGCGGCAGGAAGCTGTTTATTTATGCCGAAAATAGTGTTATAATGAATGAAATGGTTTATTACAAAAAAGAGCTGCTGTCAAGGATAAATCTTTTTAGCGGGAAAAAAGAAATTAATGAGCTTATTTTCCGGATAAAACAGTGATAAAGGCCCTTCATATCGGAGACAACATAGTTATTGGCGAAAAGGATATAATAGGTGTGTTTAATGACACCGCGGGTAACAGTGAATTTTTAAAAAACGCCGGTAAAAATTTTTTACTCAGGAACGATACAGGCGAAAATAAAAGTTTTGTGCTCGCGGAAAAAGACAATTACCTTGTTTTTTTTTCCGCGATATCGGGCGGGATACTAATAAACAGGATGGAAAGATTTGAGGAGGAAGTGAATGGCAAAAAAGAAAAAGAAGAAAAAAAGCGCGGCAAAAAAGAAAAGCCGGCCTGCTGCCGAAAAGAAAACCCGCGAACCGGACAAAAAAGTTACGGCGGGAAATAAAGCCCCGGAGAAAAAAACAGACAGCAGCGCGTATAACGCCGATAAAATAACAGTACTCGAAGGGCTGGAGGCCGTAAGAAAAAGGCCCGCTATGTATATAGGGTCGACAGCCGAGTCCGGGCTGCATCACCTTGTATACGAGGTGGTGGACAACGCCATAGACGAGGCCATGGCAGGTTATTGTACGGATATAGGCGTAACAATACATACGGATAACAGTATTACAGTTTCGGATAACGGCCGCGGGATACCGGTCGAGACGCATAAACAGAGGAAAAAGTCCGCGTTGGAAGTCGTAATGACAGTCCTTCACGCGGGAGGCAAGTTTGACCATAAATCATATAAAGTATCCGGAGGGCTTCACGGCGTGGGTGTTTCTGTGGTGAACGCGCTTTCCGAATGGATGCGTACAGAGGTCAGGAGGGCCGGAAAAGTATATTTTCAGAGTTATAAACGGGGGGTTCCGTCCGGGAAAATTAAGATTGTGGGCGACGCGAAAAAAACAGGTACCAGGCAGATTTTTAAGCCGGACAGCGAAATATTCACCGTAACGGAATTCAGTTATGAAACTCTGGCGAACAGGCTCAGGGAGCTGGCGTTTCTTAATAAGGGCATAAAAATCAAATTAAAAGATGAGAGGGGAAAAGAAGTAAAAGAGGAGTCCTTTCAGTTCAACGGCGGGATAGTAGAGTTTGTCAAACACATGAACGCGAATAAAAAGGTATTGAACAAGCCGTTATACATGTCAGCCAACAGGGACAATGTGGACTGCGAGGCGGCAATTCAGTATAACAACGGATTTTCCGACAATATTTTCGCGTTTGTCAATAACATACGCACCATAGAAGGAGGAACCCATCTTTCGGGTTTTAAAACAGCTTTGACACGCGCGTGCAATTTTTTTGCCAGGAAAAATAACCTGATAAAAAACGGGAAGGTTACACTTCAGGGAGAAGATGTCAGGGAGGGCCTCAACGCGGTTATAAGCGTTAAGGTTCCCGACCCGCAGTTCGAGGGCCAGACAAAGGCCAAGCTCGGAAATTCCGAGGTAGAGGGCATAGTGAATTCACTTGTTTATGAAAGGCTTGTCGCGCGGTTTGAGGAAAATCCCACCGAGGCCAGGCGGGTATTGAGCAAGGCGGTAAGCGCGGCTGAGGCAAGGGAGGCGGCTAAAAAGGCCAGGGACTTGGCCCGGCGAAAAAGCGCGCTCGATTCAGGCGGACTGCCGGGAAAACTGGCGGACTGCTCGGAAAAAGACCCCGCGCAGGCAGAACTTTACCTTGTTGAGGGCGATTCCGCCGGAGGGTCGGCAAAACTCGCGAGGGACAGAAGGCACCAGGCTATCCTGCCTCTCAGGGGAAAAATAATTAATGTTGAAAAAGCAAGGATAGACAAAGTGCTCAACAATGAAGAGATAAAAACAATTATTACCGCGGTAGGCGGAGGTGTAGGCAGGGATAATTTCAACATAGACAAGGTAAGGTACCATAAAATAATAATAATGACCGACGCGGACGTGGACGGGGCGCATATACGGACGCTTATGCTTACTTTTTTATTCAGGCAGACCAGGCCGCTTATTCAGTCGGGGTATGTGTATATTGCCCAGCCTCCCCTTTATAAAATTAAAAGAGGGAAATCGGAAAAATATATAAAAAACGACAAGGAAATGAATATTTTTCTGACAGAGGAAGGGTTAAAAGGGCTTAAACTGGTGCAGATGTCCAGGAAAAAAGGAGGCGGAAAAAAAGAGCTGGACGAAAAACTGATAAAAAATGTCCTTAATGATATTATAGAAATGGACCATCTTGTGCCGAAGATTAAAAGGATGAGGCTTAATATAGACGCCTATCTTAAAGACCGCAAAAAATGGAAAAAAATACCACTTTTTGAGATAACCATAAAAGGAAAAACCCGCTATGTTACATCCGAGAAAGAGCTTGTAGCCGAGGCGCGCAGGGTGTTGACACAACTTAAGCCAAAAAGTTCTTACGAGGATATACTGGAATATATTGAAAAAAAGAAAAAAGGAAACACGGTCAGGATAATAGATTTCAGGGATTCCGCCGAGGTCCGGCTTACCGAGGAGCTTTTCAGAAAGCTCGAAGCAAAAGGCATAAACGCGGCGGAGCTTTTTGAGGAAGAGGCGGAGCATTTAAGCGGCAAAGACAAAAATCCGGCGCCTATTTTTAAACTTGTGGAAAACGGCGAGGACAGGCTGATTTTTTCCATAAGGGACCTTGTGGAGCTTATTAAGGAAAGGGGAAAAAAGGGTATAGGAATACAAAGGTACAAGGGGCTCGGTGAAATGAACCCTGACCAGCTGTGGGAAACAACAATGAACCCGGAGACGAGGACGCTTTTAAGAATAACCCTGGAAGACGCGGTAAAAGCGGATAATATTTTTACCGTGCTTATGGGAGATGAAGTAGCTCCGAGGAGGCAGTTCATACAGGAACACGCCCTTGAAGTAAAAAATCTCGATATTTAGGGTGCGTAAAAATGACAAACAAACAGGCCGCCGAGTTTTTTAAAAAAACCTTTCTTTTTGGCGGGCTGCCGCCCTCCAAAATGAAGATGCTTGTTAAGTACGCGAATGAAAATGTTTACGGCAAAGAAGAGCTGATTTTCAACGAGGGAGACAAAGGCGATTCGCTGCATATTATAGTTTCGGGCCTCGTCAGGATAGTAAAATACAGCAGGCAGGGAAAAACAAAGACCCTGGCTCTTTTAAACAGCCGGGACAGTTTTGGTGAAATGGCGCTTTTGACAAAAGAGGCAAGGTCGGCTACGGTAGAGGCGGTGGAAAAAACAAAGACACTAAGCGTCACGAAAGGGGATTTTGCATATATTATTCAAAAAGAACCGTCAATATCCCTGCAGATAATAAGGACGCTGTCCGAAAGGCTCGCCAGGGCGGACAGGGACATCAGAAATTTGGCCCTTGGTGACGCCCGGTCAAAAATCGCGTGTGTTCTTACGGATTTTAAAAAGGATATTGAAATACATAAATTCACACATCAGGAAATAGCGGAACTTGCCGGGCTTACAAGGGAAACAACTACACGGATTATCAGGCTTATGGAAAAAGAAGGGATTATATCCTCAAAACAAAGAAAAATAATCATAGTAAACCATAACAGGCTCAGGGAGCTTTGTGTCTAAGCGGTTGCCAAAAGGAGCTGAAAATAAGATGGAATTCAAAGCGGCAATATTTGACGTCGATGGCGTTATTATTGACACGGCGCATATACATCATAAATCCTGGAAAGAAGTTTTCAGGGCGTACGGGATTAATTTTACCTACAATGATTTTAAAAATAAGATAGACGGCATGCCCAGGGACAAAGGCATAAAAAAAATACTTCCCGGCCTGGCAAAAAACCGTGTGGACAGGGAAAGCGCGAACAAGCAGAAGTATTTTGAAAGTTTTTTTAAAAAGGAAAAGGTAAAGGTATTTAAGTCCACAATAAATTTTATAAAAAAACTCAAAGCGCGGGGCTACAAAGTGGCAATGGCCTCCTCCAGCAGGAACGCCGGGCCCATTTTGAAAAAACTCGGTTATTACTCTTGTTTTGACGCTGACGCGGAAGGAGCTTTCATAAAAAAAGGCAAACCCTATCCCGATATATTTATAAAAGCGTCCAAAAAATTAAAATGCAGCCCTAAAGAGTGCGTTGTGTTCGAGGACGCGGAATCCGGCGTGGAAGCGGCTAAAAAGGCGGGAATGAAATGCGTCGGAATAAACAGGATGGGCTCGCACAGCTTCAGGAAAGCGGATATTACGGTGCGTGATATCAGGGAAATTAATATAGTAACAATAAAAGGGCTTTTTAAAAAAGAAAGAGTAAAAAATGGCTGATAATAAAATAAAGGCCCCGTTAATACCCCTTTTTCTTTTCAGTATTATCGCGGGGGTTGCCCTCTCGGCGTGGTATGAGCCTGTTTACCAATACGCGGTTGGTTTTATAAAAAACAATATACCCGCGGCCGAGGGGCTTGAAAAAGAAGCGGCGCTGGCCGCCGCGGGAATTTTTTACATAGGCGCCGTAATTTTCGGATTTTCGATTTTTATTCTTGGCGTTTTTTCAAGAAAGGTGCTGTTTACCCTTGCCGGGCAGCTTAAAAAAAAGCAGGTTTTATCACCCAGGTTTAAACTGAAAAAGACCGGGGTTTTCAGCGGTAATTTCAGGGATATAACAGAAGTGCTCGGGCATTTTATCCTGCTTTTTGAAAAATTAAAACAAGAACGGGATAAATTTCATAAAATTATTGTCACACACCTTGACCCGGCCCTGATAAGGAACGTAGAAGACAGGGGCATCAATGAAATGTATCTGGGCGGTAAAAAAAGGGAGGCAACCATATTTTTTTCGGACATCAGGGGATTCACCTCTTTTACGGAAAAGCACAGGCCGGACGAAACCATAATGGTGCTTAATGAGTATTTTTCGACCACAACAGAAATTATAAATAAAAACGAGGGCAATGTTAATAAATATATAGGCGACGCGGTACTTGCCGTTTTTGAGGAGCCTCCGGAATACAGAAATTATTCCGCTACTGACAAGGCGGTTACAGCCGGTATGGATATACAGGTCAGATTCGAACTGCTGATAAAAAAATGGAAAAAAGAAATCGATCCGGCTCTAAATATAGGCCTCGGTATCGGGATAGCCAAAGGAAGGGTAATAGCCGGCACAATAGGTTCGGAGAAAAGAATGGAGTATACGGTTATAGGAGACGCGGTCAATTTCGCGAGCCGGCTCTGCAGCCTGGCGGCGGCAGGCGAGGTTATAATAGGAGAGGATACGTACAACGCAGTCGAGGATGTTGTGGAAGTCGACCAACTTCCGCCGGTTAAGGTAAAAGGAAAAACGGGCACGCACAATATATTCCGGGTTAGAACCCGGCGCATGCTGAGGTAAAAGGGAGTTTTCGATGAAAATAACGGTTAAAAAATTAATAAGATTTGGCGGGGCAGGAGCGGCTGTTCTATGGTTTGTTTTTGTCATGGCGTTTTTCGGGTATTCGGATGAATTTTATGTAAAGAGAAAAAAAATACCCTTTGAAATAAAGGAAAAAAAATCAAAACATTTTCAAAAAGGATGGAAAATCTGGATCAAAGAGGGCAAAGACGGTTACAGAAACCTGGTTATTAAAAGGGAGCGGCTCGCCGGAAAAATATTAAAAGAGGAGAACGTTTTTAAGTCTGATATTATAGAAAAACCGCGAAAAGCCGTGTTAATAACCGGAACATCATCGAAAAAACACCCCATAACAGTACCCAAAGAAACTTTCGTTCACAGGATTCACAGAATGGAGTCAACCGCTTACGACCCTTCCCCGGAGTCAAATTCACTCGACTGGGCGGGCATTACCGCGCTCGGATGGCGTACAAGGTTCGGCATAGCGGCGGTCGACCCCGGTGTAATATCCTTAAGGAGGCTCATTTATGTCGATGGTTACGGTTTTGCCTGGACCGGTGACACCGGCGGCGATATAAAAGGCAAAAGGATAGACCTTTGTTTTAATACTACCGGCGAGGCGCTGAAATGGGGAAGGAAAAACGTGGATGTCCTTGTCCTGGGAACAAAGCCGTTAAGTTATTACAGGGCAAAAAGAAAGAGAAATAATTAATATGATTACGCGTAAAAATGTTTTTTTAACTGCCGGGCCGGCTCTCTCCGGCGGCGCGGCCGGCCTTTGTTTTTACCTGGCTTTTTATATATCAAACCCCGAAACGGGCATAAACTATGTTTTTCTTTCCCTTTCGATAATTTTTTCAATGATTGTTTTTTCAGCGGGATGGGCGGCTGCCTCGGCGGGTTTCGCGCGCCTTTTTAACGAGGAGCCGGGCCGCGCCCTCAAAAAATGCTCCCTGGTTTTTTCCCTTCCGTTGATTGTTCTTCCGGCGCTTTTGGTTTTAACGAAAGTTTATTATAAAATAAAGGACGTAAATTTTAAGATGCTGGGAAACGTGTACCTTCCATTTGCCGGCTATACAGAGCTAAACGCCGGTGGATACCTCCTTGCGGCCCTCTCAGGGTTTATCATGGTTACAGTGGTTTTTGGGCTTCTTGCCGGGCTGTTATATTTTTTATATAAAAAAGGCCCGGAGATAAGCGGCAAAAACGCGGCAAGGACGGTATTTCTTTCGCTGTTTGTTTTTTACGCCCTTGTGACTTCCTATGTTACTTTTTCATACCCGCCTACGGGAGACGAGCCGCATTACCTTTTGATTGCCCACAGTATAGCCTCGGATTTCGATGTTAACCTTGAAAATGATTATACACGGGATAAGTCGTTCCTCGGATTTTACCCGGGTAATCTGGAGTTTAAAAATATACATAACACTCCCGGCGCCGGGGGCACCGGTGTTTATTCAATGCACAATATCGGCCTGCCCGTGCTTATTTCAGGTGTTTATAAAATAGGGGGCAGGTACGGTGCGCAGCTTTTTATGAACGCCTTAGCCGCGCTTTTGGGGGTTCTTTTTTTCTATGTGCTTACGCGGGATAATTGTTCCGCCGGCAGGGCCGCGGCGGCAACCCTGCTTTTTTTTATTACTGTCCCGTTATCCGTGAATTCCTCGCTTGTTTTGACCGAAATACCGGCGGCCATCATAATTTTATACTGTGTTTTTTTTCTTTTTGGCGGAAACGTAAAAGAAAACAGGATTTTATTTTTTACGGGCCTGGCTGTCATGCCCTGGCTCCATGCCAAGCTTATTATACTTTCTGTTGTTTTTTATATTTATTATTATTACCTTGTGATAAAGAGCCGCCGGTTTGCCGTGATTCGCGAGGCAATCAATAATATCCCGGTAATTATCCTGGGAGGAGCGCTTATTATATTTTATTATTCTGTATACGGAAAATTTGTGCCGTTTGCCCTTGTAAGCACTTATGTAAGCGAATCTTTTTATTTCATTTTCAGCGCGTCCTACTCGGTAAAGGCGTTTTTTGCCGTGCTTTTTGACCGGGATTACGGGCTTTTTACGCATAACCCTCTTTATATTATTTCTTTATGGGGGCTGATGCTGGCGGCGTCACGCAGAAATTTTAAAATGTTTGTGCCTTTTTTCCTTGTTTCGCCTTATTTTTTGCTTTATTTGTTCTGGAACGACTGGGGGGGGTCCATGACCCCGGCCAGGCAGATGATACCCATTCTGCCGATAGCGGCGTTTTACGGGGTTTATTTTATGCGTGAGGTTTCGTTCGAAAAAACACGGCTCTTTAAAGTTATGGCCGCGTGCGCGGTTTTTATTTCCTGCGTTCTTATGGCCTTCCCGCCGATAAGATACGCCGCTTCCAGGGATAAAATATACGCTTTTTTGGAAAGCAGGGGCGCGGATTTTTTATGGTTCGCCCCGTCTTTCAGGGAAATTTTTGATTTTTCACACTTGATAATTATTCCATATATTATTATAATTATAACGCTGTACTTTGTGTACACGAAAAGAAAAAATAAGATTAATGTTTAACTTGTTTATAATAAAGCCATACAAGGCGGGGAGCTAGCGGTGCCCTGTACCGGCAATCCGCTTCAGCCGGGCTCAGCGGCTTTCTGAGGTTAAATTGCGGGATTATTCCGGAGTATCGAGCGGTGTTGAACGCCGGGTCCGGCGCGCTCTCCGGCCCCGAATTCCGTCAGGTCCGGAAGGAAGCAGCGGTAAGGGAACACGGGGAGGTGTTGCCGGCCAGCCTGGCCGGAGCCGTGAAATATTCCCGGGGCCCCGGGGTTTAATCGAAGAAAGCCGGTATGGCTTTACTGATGAGTCCGGAAAAATTTTTTTCCGGGGGCAGTAAACTGTGCTGAAAATTTTTAGGGCAATATTTGAGTAAGGAGAAATTATGGATAAAAATTACCTTGTATTTACAAGAAAATGGCGGCCAAAGACATTTGACGAAATAACCGGCCAGGACCAGGTGGTCCTGCCTCTTAAACGAGCTATAGAACTTAACAGGATAATGCATGCCTACCTTTTTTCAGGGCCGCGCGGCGTGGGGAAAACAACCACTGCCAGGGTACTGGCCAAGGCCTTAAACTGTGAAAAAGGCCCCACGGTTTCGCCCTGCAATACGTGTTCCATGTGCAGGGAAATAGCGGAAGGAAATTCTATGGATGTTATAGAAATAGACGGCGCGTCAAACCGCGGTATAGACGAGATAAGGGATTTAAGGGAACAGGTGGGGTTCGGCGCTGCCAGGGGAAGGTATAAACTTTACATAATAGACGAAGTCCACATGCTTACAAAAGAGGCCTTTAACGCGCTTTTAAAGACACTTGAAGAGCCGCCCGCGCACGTAATTTTTGTGCTGGCAACCACCGACCCCCGGAAAATTCCCCAGACAATACTTTCACGGTGCCAGCATTTCAGGTTCAGGAGGATGCCGGCCGGCGTTATTGTCGAGAACCTTAAAATGATAGCCGGGAAAGAGTCCATTGATTTTGACGAGGAGGCGCTTTATATGGTCTCAAAGGCCGCTGACGGGTCTATGAGGGACGGGCAGAGGATATTTGACCAGGCGGTTACCTACGCGAGAAACGAAAAGTTAACCACCGCTGTTGTAAGCGAAATGCTGGGAGAAATAGAGTTGGAAGTTTTAAACAGGCTCATGGAAGCTGTAGTGTACGGGAATGTAAAAAACGGGCTTTTTGGCATAGAAAAAATATTCGGGGCGGGTTACGACCTCAAGCATTTTTTAAGGGATTTTATCAGTATGCTCAGGGATATGATGGTTATAAAAACCGGCGATGAAGGGCTGGTCGAAAATATGGGAAAAGAGGAGGCGGAGTATATTAAAAAGCTTTCGGAGGATACCGGCGCTGCCAGGATATTATACATGCTCAAAAAAACCATTGCCGCGGAACAATTGCTGGATAAAACATCCCTTCCCAATATAGTTTTAGAGGTGCTTATTATGGAGTTGATGCCCGGAAACGAAATCCGGGAAGAAAACAGCGCCGCGCCGCCGGAACTTAAAGAGAAAAACGCGCCTTCCGCGCCGCCGGACGCGAAAATAAAGCCGGAAAAAAAAGAGGAAAAAGCCCAGCCGTCGATGATAATAGATTCAATAGAAGAAGAGGAAAAAATCAGCAAACTTACCCTTGATATAGTGGAAAAACGGTGGGAAAATATTATTGACAGAGCCCGGGCGAAAGGCTCGGAAGAAGCCCTGATGCTGGCCCTTTCGTCCGCGGGTATAGCGTCCTGCGAAGAGTCGAATCTTTTTATAGTAGGGGAAAACCCGTTTTTAACCGAGACATTGAGAAAAAATATAGGCGAAATCCGCGGGATTATCAGGGAGGAATTCAAAAAGGACCTTAAGGTCATAGTTTACTGTAAAGAGGAATATAAAAGGCGCCACGAAGTAAAAGAGGAAGTGATGGAGGAAGAGGCAAAGAACCATCCCGTTGTAAAGGAACTCGGTAAATTTTTCGATTTTACGGATGTTAAGATTGAAAGAAAAAAATAAGACTACGGAGGTATAATATGCGGGGAATGGGCAATATGAACGAGATGATGAAAAAAGCGAAAAAAATGCAGGAGGAGTTTGCCCGGATGCAGGAGGAGCTTAAGGAAAAAGAAGTGGAGGCTTCCGCCGGGGGCGGGGCTGTCACTGCCAGGGCAAACGGCGCCAGGCAGGTAGTGGATATAAAAATCGACGAAGAACTGGTTAAATCCGGGGATATCGATATGCTTCAGGACCTGTGCGTGGCCGCTGTTAACGAGGCCCTGAGCAAGGCGCAGGAACTGGCAGATGAGGAGGCAAAAAAAATTACAGGGGGTATGGGGCTTAACCTGCCGGGGATGTTCTGAAGATGTACAATTACCCTTTTAAACTTCAAAAGGTTATCAATGAAATATCGAAATTGCCCGGAGTAGGGCCTAAAATGGCCGAAAGAATAGGGCTTTATATACTCAAGCAGGAACCCGGGGAAATAGATTCTTTTAAAGAGGCGCTTGAAAATGTAAAATCCATAGTTTTATGCACGAGGTGTTTTAATGTCAGTGAAGAGGGGGAATGCCGAATATGCAGGGACGAATCCAGGGACCCTTCGCTGCTTTGCGTGGTCGAGTCGCCTGAGGATATAATAACCCTGGAGAGGACGGAAAAATTTTCCGGCGTTTACCATGTTCTTCACGGCCTTATAAACCCGCTTAATAATGTGCTTCCGGAAAATCTTAAGCTCAAAGAACTTAGGGAAAGGGTTAAAAATTCAGATGGAGCGGTAAAAGAGGTTGTCCTGGCGGTGAACCATACCGTAGAGGGCGACGCGACGTCTCTTTATATCGATGATTTTATAAAAAAGGAGGCTAACCCTCCGAGAGTGACCAGGCTGGCCAAGGGCCTGCCGACAGGGTCTGACATAAGGTATGCTGATGAAGTGACCCTGGGGCAGGCAATAACGGAGAGGAAAGAAATATAAAAAATTTCAGATTGACGGCCGGCGGATGAAGTTTTAGCAGGCTGTTGAAAAACCGGTGAAAAAATGAAAAAACCCGAGATATTGTCTCCCGCGGGGAACCTCGAAAAATTAAAATTTGCTTTTGAATACGGCGCGGACGCTGTTTACTGCTCGGGCAAAAATTACGGGCTCAGGGCGTATGCCGGTAATTTAAGTGACAGTGAGATTAATGAAGGGCTGCAAACAGCGCGGGCAAAGAAAAAGAAATTTGGGTCTTCGGGGTTTTGAGTGGGTAAATTTCGGTCATTTTAGATCGCCTCCA
>CAZHOD010000006.1:16672-19965 GCA_964534075.1 uncultured Spirochaetia bacterium | reverse complement strand
ATCCGGACGAATTTACGGAAAAAAACGGCCGGGACGCGCTCGTAAAAGCAATCGACAAAGCAGTGCCTTTTATAGAATATGCCGCGGGGCACCTGGCCGGAAAGACGGGGTTATCCAGCCCTTACGCCAGGGAAAGAATAATAAAGGACCTCACGGAAATTATTAAACAATCGGACAGCCCGGTTATAAGGGACAGCGCCGTGTCAAAAGTTTCGGAGATTCTTTCGGTCGCCCCGGAAACAATCGGAAGTTATTTGAAAAAAGATACTTATGAAATGAAAAGGTTTACGGCCATGATGGCCGACATCAAATCGCTTAAGGGAAAAGGCGTGGTGCTGGCCGAGAAAACTATTTTAAGCGTGGCGTTTTCGGCCGGCGGCAGGGATGACGGTGAAATAGTTTTGAAACATGTTTTCAGCAGGAGAGGAAACTACGGCGTTGAATACGCCGATTTTACAAATAAGCTGTACGCTGAAATACTTGAAAAAATGGAGGAATATTACAGGGAACACCGCGCAGGAGCGCCGGAAAAATTACAGCTTCATTATTTAGACAACACGGAGATTACCGGTGTTATTTCGGAAATACTCGCGGAAATATCCGGACGGGAAAAAGACAGCACCGAAGATTTAATGGATATTGTGGACGATTGTTATTTTAAAATCAAAAAAGACAAGACAAGGCTGAAAATGGCCGGCCTTCAGCAGAGAATAGAAGCCGCGGAAAAGAACGGAGATTTTGACAGCGTAACCGCGCTTTTAAAGGAAAAAAAGGAATGTCAGAAAATTATTACACAACGAGGTGAGTATTTTGAGTAAGAACCTTAAAAAGTTGCCCCAGGTAAAGGAGCTTATTAAAAAAGGCAAGGAAAAGGGTTTTTTAACCTATGAAGAACTAAATGATTCCCTGCCCCAGGATTTTACTTCCGTCGAAGACATAGACAGCATGCTGAATATAATGGACGAAATGGACATAGAAATCAGGGAAGAAGGCAAGATAGACAAGATACTTTCCGGGAAGTCGGTTGACAAGCCCGAAGAAGTTAATTTACTGGATATAGAGGGGTTTTCAGCCGACCCGGTGCAGATGTACCTTCATGAAATGGGAAAGGTCCCTCTGCTCGAGCGGAGGGAGGATGAGGTAAGGATAGCGAAAAGGATAGAAATGGCCGAAATTAATGTCAAAAACGTTATTTTTGACACAAAAATAGGATTTAACGAGCTTAAAAAAATAAACGAGGACCTTAAAAACGAGACAGTAAGGATAGCGAGTATAATAAAAACCAAACTTGAGGGGGATATGCCGCCGTCGGTAGAAAAAAGGCTTTGCGAGAGGTTCGCGCGGTATATAAAGCAGGCGGAAACGATAGATAAGGAACTAAAAAAAGTAAATGAAAAGCTTTCCAAAAAGAAGATTAAGCCGAAACAAAAGGAAAAATACGAAAAACAGGCGGAAAAACTTAAAAAGAAAAAACGTGATTCCCTCCATATGCTTAAGCTGAACAACGACCAGATAAATACCATATCAAAAAAAGTAATAACCATAGTAAATAAAATATCCCGCGAGGAAAGAGAACTTCACGCCATAGAAAAAAAATTCGGAAAAAAAGCGGCGGAGATAAAGTCGTTTCCGAGAAAAAGAAAACAATTTAAAGAGTTTCTCAAAAAAAAGAGGATGAAAAAGGAAAAATTTAAGGAGACGACGGAAAAAATAAAGCGGATTACCGGAAATATAAGGAAAGAAGAGAGAATGGTGGGCATGAAAAAACAGGATTTAAAAGTGCTCGCCTATACCATAAGAAGGAATATGCTCGAGGCAAGGAAGACACGAAAAGAGCTTGTTGTTGCTAATTTAAGGCTGGTGGTTTCTATAGCGAAAAAGTACATAAATAAGGGGCTTTCCTTTTTGGACCTTATCCAGGAAGGGAATATCGGGCTGATGAGGGCCGTAGAGAGGTTTGAGTACAGGCGGGGTTATAAGTTTTCGACGTACGCTACATGGTGGATAAGGCAGGCCATAACAAGGGCAATAGCCGACCAGGCAAGGACAATAAGGATCCCTGTCCATATGATAGAAACAATCAATAAACTCAATAAAGTCGCCAGGATGTTTGTGCAGCAGTATGGCAGAGAGCCAAAACCGGAGGAAATAGCGAAAAAAATGTCTCTTTCCTCGGACAAGGTAAGGTCCGTGCTTAAAATATCCCAGCATCCCATATCCCTCGAAACCCCCATAGGCGAGGAAAAAGATTCTCACCTGGGGGATTTTATTGAGGACAAGGAAGCTGTTTCCCCGGCTTCTGCCGCGGTAAATGTGCTTTTAAAAGAACATATCGAAAAGGTCATGCATACCTTAAAGGAAAGGGAGGCCGAAGTTTTAAAGCTCAGGTTCGGCATAGGCGACGGGGTGCCCCATACATTGGAGGAAGTCGGAAAAATATTCAAAGTAACGAGGGAGAGGGTCCGGCAGATAGAGGCCAAAGCCCTCAGGAAATTAAGGCATCCTGCCAGGGCAAAGAATTTAAAAGGATTTTTAGATTAGCTTAAGGTGAAAGCTTAAAAAAAAATGTATGTTGGTGGGGTTATGGCGCCAGGGAAAAAGATTTGTGTTATAAAAACCGACGGAATAGGAGACGCTGTTTTAGCGTCTCCGTTTTTTTATGAGCTGAGAAGGGTTTATAAAAATTCCGAAATTACCGCGGTTTTAAGCCCGGCGGGGAAAGAGGCCCTTGACGGGCTGGGAATATTTGACCGTATAATTACCGCGGATCCTGTCTGGATTAAATACAGTGAAAAGAATTTATTTCAGCGGCTGTTTGCCGCCTATAAAACAGTCAGGAAAATAAACCGGGAGGGCGCCGATGTACTTATAGGAACACGCTACCAGGACAGGATGTCTTCATTAATAGTTTCCGCGGCAAAAGCGGGGAAAAAGTACGGATATGACGTGAAAGGCGCGGGTTTTGGAATTGACGTAAAAATGAAGCCTCCGGGAAAAGATACCCACGTAATATTCAAAAATTTATCCGTGCTTAATTACCTGAAAAAAAATTACCGGCCCGGAAAAATAAAATCCGGGTTTTCAATTTCAAAAGAAAGTAAAAATGAGGTTAAAAATCTTTTAAAAAAACACAGGCTGAAAAATTTTATTGTAATACATCCCGAATCGGGTTACCCGGCAAAGGACTGGCCCGCCGGAAAGTACAAAAGGCTGCTTAAAAAACTTTCCTCGCGGTTTAAGCTTGTTATCGCCGGCGGCGCGGCGGACAAAAAGTCCGGGAAAATACGCGGAAA
>CAZHOD010000006.1:15172-16662 GCA_964534075.1 uncultured Spirochaetia bacterium | reverse complement strand
TAATTTTACGGGTAAAGTTTCGGTTAAAGGGCTCGGTTCGCTTATTAAAAAGGCAAAAATGGTAATAGGCAATGATTCGGCGGCCGTACATATAGCTTCTGTATTTAATGTGAAGTCACTAACAATTTTCAGCGGAACCTGCAGGTACAGCGAATGGATGGCCCGAGGAAAAAATTCTTATATAATCGTGAAACATACGGGCTGCAGCCCGTGCCATCTTACGGAATGCAAATACCCCGGGCATGACTGTATGGATATCGATGTATCTTTTGTGGAAAAAACAGTGAATAATATACTGGCGGGAAAGCAGAAACAAAAAGCAGTAAAATATCCCGGATAACCGGATTTTGATGTTCAAATAAAGCCCGAATTTATGATATAATTATTTGACAGGGAGCTGAAAAATTTTTCCGGGTATCGTGTCTTTCACGGCGTTTTCCGCCTGCGTTAAAACTTCGGTGGACAGGCCGGCGGTTCGCGATGACAAATAGTGTTTTTCAGCACCCTGATAAAAAATACAGAGGGTTAAAACTTGGAAAAAGATAGTATGTACGAAAAATGGAAAGAAACGCAGACAGACTGGGATGATTCGGAATTTTTACGGGAAAAAGCAAACCGGCTGATGAAAAAGAGGTGGAAAAGGCTCAATATGATTATAGCCTCTTTTATAGAAAAAGAGGTTATACAAAGGAATGAGTATATTTCCCTGTTGGATATAGGAGCGGGAAGAGGTGATTTTTATAAGTTCGTGGAAAATTTTGTGAAAAAATATACCGGCATAGAACCCTCAAAATCGATGCATAAAGACGATATAATCGAAGATGATTTCGAGCTTGTTACGGGCAAGGCCGAAGATATAAAAAGCGCGGAAGAATATGACGTGTGCCTGTTAAAGGAAATGCTCGACCATTGTTATGACCCGGAAAAAGTCGCCGGGAACGCGTACAGGGCGCTGAAACCCGGCGGAAGCGTAATTATTTCGCTTACAAACGAAAAGGCCTATTATAAGCTTATTTTTAAAAAGTGGGCGGAAAAAATCCGCGGGTCCCATCACGACCACCTTTATTATTTTACGCCCGAAGAAGTTGAAGGTATGTTATTAAAATCAGGTTTCACGGACGTAAAGACAATGTCAATTAATTATTTGAGGATGCCGGGGTTTATGGAAGAGGCGGCGGGAGCGTTTCCTGAAAAAATCGTTTTTGCCCTCCTCGGGGCGGCGGATTTTATCGGCCGGGCCCTGCTTAGAGGAATGGGAGGAAGTTTTATTGTCCGGGCAAAAAAAGAAAGCGGGGGCGTATGAACATAGGCATTGACGCCAGGATAATTTACAGAAGGGGCGTGGGGAGGTATATATCGAATCTTGTAAAAAATCTCCTGAAAAAAGATAAAAAAAACCACTACTTTATTTATCTGGATAAAAATTCCGCCCTTATGGATTACATACACGCCAAAAACTGCCATTTCAGGAGGCTCAACACGAAAAATGG
>CAZHOD010000006.1:0-15162 GCA_964534075.1 uncultured Spirochaetia bacterium | reverse complement strand
TTGAGCAGATTAAGCTTGTTTCAGCCGCTAAAAAGGACAGGCTGGATGTCCTTCACGGAACGGATAATACAATTCCCTGCATGAAACCGCGTTTTAAAGGCAAAAAGGTCGTGACAATACATGACACCATGTTTACAAGGCCGCTTGAAAAAACCATATCGAGGCCTACGGTAAAACAAAGATTTATTGATGTTTATAACAAAATTTTGGTCCCTCTTTCGGCAAAGGCGGCGGATAAAATAATTACTGTATCGGATTATTCCAAACAGGATATTATCGGTGATATGGGGATAAATGAAGATAAAATCGAAGTAATAAAAGAGGGTGTCGATTCCAAATATAAAATCGTCAGTAACAGTAAAAGAATAAAGTCTGTCAAAAAAAAATATGGCCTCGACAAACCTTATATTATGATAAGCGCCGCGGCCGACAAAAGAAAAAATACTCTTCGCGCGCTCGAAGCCTTCAACATATTCAATAATATGGCCGATTATAAGTACCAGCTGGTAATGACTTCCATCGGAAAAAGAGAAATGGCAACGACCAGAATAATGGAAAAAATAAAAGAACTTAACCTTGAAAAATATATTGTCATCACGGATTACGTGCCGGACGACGAAATGGTCCTGCTTTATAACGGGGCGTTTTTTCTTTTTTTTCCTTCATTCTGGGAAGGTTTCGGGCTGCAGGTACTGGAGGCTTTTGCCTGCGGCCTTCCGGTTATTACTTCGAATAATACTTCCCTGAAGGAAGTGGCGGGAGAAGGGGCGTATTTTATTGACCCTTTTTCAGTGGAGGATATGGTTAAAGGAATGTCGGAAGTTGAAAGAAGCGCGGCTAAAAGAAGGGCGCTTGTGCTCAAAGGAAAAAAACAGCTTCGGCTTTACTCGTGGAAGGAAGCCGCGGTGAAAACACTTGATGTTTACAGGGAAGTTGTTTATGGCGGGGATTAAGGTATCCGCGAGAAAGAGGGAAGGTGCCGTATTTTTTTTCGCGGCCGCGGCCGGAATTTTTTTAAGGATTTTTAATCTGGGCAGCGTAAGCGCCGGGCCCTGTGAATACGAAGCGGCGCGTGTAGCCGCGGAACCCGGGCTGATAAGCGCGTTTTTCACGGCAGCAGCGGAGGCCCCGCACCCTCCCCTGTTTTATATGTTAGAGTATATTGCCGGCTCGATTTTCGGCGTATCCGAAATTTCATTAAGGATTATTCCGGTTTTATTCGGGATTTTCAATATGTTCCTTTTTCATAAAATGACAAGAAGTTTTTTCAGCGCGGAGGCCAGCATGGCGGCGATGGCGGTTTTTGCCCTTAATCCGCTTCAGGTTTTTTACGCCAGGCAGGCCGCTGTTTTTATTATATTCGAGACGTTCTCTCTTTTTGTTGTGTATTATTTTTTAATTTCCGTGAAATACAACAGTTTTACCATAAAACCTTTTATTTTCTGGAGCATGGCCTCATTATACACCCACCACGGAGCTATCCTGCTTTTTGCCGCTTTAAACGCCGTGTTTTTTATAATGTGCAGGAACGAAATAAGGATAAAACAATGGCTCAAGGCCCAGGCGGTTATTATACTGATGTGGCTGCCGGTTTTTCCTTTTTTTCTGAAAGATATTCACGCGGCTTTTGTCCCGTACAGGCAGGGAATATTGGCGCCGTTTTTTACGGTTAAAAATTTTATTTTCGGGCCCTTTATAGAAATGAACGGATGGGTAATAGCTGCCCTGGCCGCGGCTGTTTTTTTTATTATTATGGGCGCGACAACAAGAAGAAAGCCCCGGGAAAAAAAAGTTATCGACATTATCGTATTTATTTCGCTTTTTTCCGCCGCGGCTGTTTTTGTGGGCTCGCTGGCCTTTAATACACTGTATTCCGACAGTTTTATAATTTACGCGGGATGCATGGCCATTATTCTTTTTACCGCGGGCCTTTCCTATCTTTATCCCGGGGCAAGGAAGGTTGCCGCTGTTTTACTGGCAATAATATATGTTGTTTCATATATAAATTTTTTTTCCCCGGGCGGCCTGTCAAAAGTTGATTATAAAAACCAGTTTATTAAAGTTAAGCAGGGGCTGAAAAAAGGCGATATTATTTTACATACTTCGGAGGGGTCATACCGGGCATTTGAATTTTACGAGGCATCCATGGAGGGCACGGACGTTACAAACCGCCTGTTCGGAGGTAAGGGAAAAAAGAAAGAAAAACCCGGTTTATGGGACAGGGCGGAAAAGGCAGCGGCCAAAAAATTCGGAGTGGATATAAAAGACGGAAGCGGTATAATATACAGAAAAGGCGCCGGGGGCCTGCTCAGGGGGAGGGAAAGAATATGGGTGGTTTCCGATACAATAAAGGGTAAAAAGAAAAATTCAGCGCACGAGCCGGCTGTCATGAAATACGGCGTTGAAAAACCGCCGGGGTTTTCCAAAATAAAAAATTTCTGGCCTGAAGAGAGATTGATCGTGGAAGAAAAGTACGTTTTCGAAGGTACTGATATTTACCTTTTAAGGAGACAATGATGAAAAGCGGGGCCTTGCCGGATAAAAAAATAAAATACCCTTTGTTTTTCGCTTCAGCAGGACACCTTGTATTCATCGTTTCGTATATATTTTTTCTGTTTTTTTTCAAAAGCGCGCAAGCGGAGTTGATTTATCCCCTCTACTTTATGCCTTTTGTTGCCTACGCTTTTTTATTCTGCGCTTCGGGCGGCTACAGGGCAATAACCCGCAGGAAAGCCGCCGGGTTTTTCAATTCCGCGCAGAATATACTCGTTGTTTTCGCGCTGCTTACCGCCGCGCCGCTTGCGGTGAAAATGACGCTGCCGGAACCTCATAATCTTCTTATAAGAAAGCTCGAACTTACGCTTGCCGCGCCCTATGTACTGTTTATTATTTGTACGTCTGCGTATTTTCTGTATTCGGTTTACAAAAATACGCGTATAAACAGGATCCCGGTAAAAAAAATATTTTTATATATAACCGTGTTTTTCTTTGTTTTTTATTTTTTTATTTCATTGTGGTTCAATTACGCGAATCAGCCGACAGGGGACGAACCGCATTACCTCATGTCCACCCACAGTATTGTCAATGACGGTGACCTTAATTTAAAAAATAATTATGAGAACGAGGATTATAAAAAATTTTATAAAGGCGCGCTTAAACCGCATGAACTTAAAGTTGAAGGGGGGATTTATTCATACCATCCCGTATTAATTTCCGTGCTCATTTCTCCTTTTTATGCCGCTGCCGGGAGAGCCGGGGCCGCCGGTTTTATGAATTTAACAAGCGCTTTTATTGCGGCGTTCGTGTTTTTGTTTATTTACAATATTTACGGCAGCAGAAAAAACGCGGCTGTCATATCGTTGATATGCGGGTTTACTCTTCCGGTTTTCATGTTTTCAAACCAGATAGGCGCCGAATCAATAAGCGCCGTGCTGGTATTGTCCGCTTTGAATATTTTGTTATTCTACAGGGAAAAATATTTATTATTTTTATTGTCCGCCGCGCTTATACCGTGGGCACACCCGAGAAACGGTATATTATGGGCGGTGCTGGCACTTATGGCTTGTTATGAGTTCAGGCATGATATAAAAAAAGCGGTGTTTTTTATATTTTCCCAGGGCTTTTCCATAGTGTTATTGTTTGCGTTTAACCTGATGGTATTCAACGCTTTAATTCCCAGGCAGACAAGGGCGGACATACCGGTAAACGAAGCGTTTGGAGTAAATATAAACGGTATTCTGGGGCTTTTTTTGGACTGTGAATTCGGGCTGTTTATTTATACGCCGGTTTTATTGTTTTGCGGCGCCGGGGCCTGGTTTTTATACAGGGATAACAGAAAAATATTTTATTATATTGTTTTATTGTTTGTCCCGTATTTTATACTTATCAGTTCCTGGAAGTCCTGGTACGGAGGAGGGGGTTCGTCCCCCAGGTTTTTTATGGCGGTTATTTTTGTGTTTTTCGTCATGCTGGCCGCTGTTTACAGGAACATAAAAAGCAGGATTAATATTAATTTATTTCGTTTTTTTATTTTTTTATCTTTTCTGGTGTCAGCCTCTATTTTTCTTGTGCCTTGGTTCAGGTGGAGCAGGGGAAAAGGGGAAAACTGGATACTTAAATTTTTGTCGGAATTCAGCGGGATTGATTTTAACGCTTTCTTTCCTTCTTTTGTGGTTCCCGCGGAGCATAATACTGTTATTACCGCCGCCTGGGTTATCGTTATAGCGGCCCTGAACCTGTTTGTCATTTTTGTTGAAAAAATCCGACCCGCAAAAAAAAATTTTTGAGGGCCGCGCGCAGATTTTATTAAAAAAAGTAGTTTAAGCAGGAAAATATTTCGTTGACTTTTTTCTTTTGCCATGCAAAAATATTGTTAGTCACGTATAACAATAAGGCGGTGATTTTTTGGAAAATTCCGGTATTTCCGCGGCTATGGAAGATTATCTCAGGGCCATATACCTGCTGGAAAAGGAAAATAAGGTTGCGCGTGTCAGCGAAATAGGAAGGCATCTAAACGTAAAAAAAGCCAGTGTTGTTTCGGCAGTTGTCAATCTCCGTAAGGCAGGGCTTTTGGACCATGAAAAATACGGTTTTATAAACCTTACGGAAAGCGGAAGGAATATTGCCGAATCGATTCTTAAAAAACAAAAAATCCTTTATAATTTTCTTTCCGAATATCTTAAGGTCGACGGGGAAACCGCGAGTAAAGAGGCGTGTAAGCTGGAACATGTATTAAGCGGGCCGACAGTGCGAAAACTTGTCCTGTTTTTAAAAACATGCGGGGATACAAAAGAGGCAAAAACAAAAAAAACATTGACAAAGAATACGCGCGGAAAACAATCCGCGAAAAACAAGAAAAAGAAAAAAAGTTAGCGGTTTGTTTTATCGGATATATACCCGATAAAACTTCCAAAAATAAAACCAAGGAATACGCCCCTGGAAAAAATCAAAAATACATCGAACATGGATTCCGCGGCAAAAGCAATAAAAGAAACCAAAAAGAAATATATTATTATTTTGTCACGCGGGCTCCTTGCCGCGTTCCACGAGGACACGACATAATATAAAAAATAAATAAAAAAAACGGCCAGCGAAAGTAAACCCAAAATACCCGAATTGACCAGCGTTTGTATATAAAGGTTATGCAGGTGGTGTACATACGCGGGGTCCATGTCTTTTTTTATCCTGTATTTATAGGCTAAATTTTTATGATTCCCCGGCCCGATGCCAAAAGGGTAATCTTTTGCCATTTTTATTCCCATTTTCAAAAAATACACCCGGTTTTGCATGGAAGAATAAGACGCTGTTCCTGTCTTAAAAGTATGAAGCGCGCGCGCCCTGAGCGAAGAAAACGCGTTCCCGGTTACCGAGTTAAGCATGAAAACGGAAATTATAGAGCCGAAAATAAAAACAGCTGTAATTGTTATTTTTTTTCTGTTTTGTCTTACTATATTTGTTATAATCGATGTAATTATAAGCAGAACAGAAATTAAAAGAACTATCCATCCTGCCCTTGAAAAAGGAAGCGCTATTATCGACGCGAAGATAAGGACCGAGGAAATAAAAAACAATATTCCCCGCAACTTGCCGTATTTAAAAGACAGAAGGAGCGCCAGGGACACCGGAAAAACCATGTTGAGCCAGGCAGGAAAGGCTGTGGCACCCATGCCGCCGCTTAAACGCGGTATAAAAACATCTTTTTGTATTTCGATTACCGGAAGGATTGCCTTTGGGTTCATAAAATCGCGTATCGAAAGGACAAGAAGTATAAAAATAGTAAAACTTAAAAAAGCAAGTATGGTTTTAAAATCCTCCTTTTTTCTTATGAAAAGAACGCATAAAAAATAAACAATAAAAAGTTCGGAAGATTTTATGAGATTTTTTATTATTACGGTTTTCTGGGGCATATAAAGCATGGGTATAACAGAGGCAAAAAGCAGTAAAAGGACGGGTGTTATGCCGGCATAAACAATATTCCTGTATGCTTTAGTCACGGCGAGGTTAAACGCCATCCCAAGTATATTCATTAATAAAAGCGCCTGGGTGGAAAAAATTGTAATCAGGCCCAGGTCCGCCCTTGTGTCCATAGCGAAAAACAGGGCAGTTAAAGCAAGCCCTGCCGCGGGCCTGGCAAAAGAAAATATGAAAACCAGCAAAATTAACGGTACATAACCAAACGTAACAGGCATAGAAGCGGAAAAAGCGGATATTACAGCTGCCAAAAAGAGGTAAAGAAAGGTGTTTTTGGAAAAGAAAGCATTTAGTTTTTTGTGTGCAGACGCGGGCAGGGTATTTTCCGCGTCAAACCCGAAAAGTAAATCCAGCAATTTATTCACAGCCCGCGAAATCTTTTTATCAGAAGAGTAAAGAAAAGCCCCCGCTTTAATAAGTATTTCAGTCATCGTAAATAATATCCCCCCTGTATAGTGTGCCTTTGTCATCAAGGTGAAAAAAGAAATGTTTCCCGAGGTGATGGCCGGAAAAATAATTTTTGTCCGCGCTGACTTTCATGGTAAGTATCAGGCCGGGTTTTTCCCTGCCAATTTTTTCCATGGATGTTATTACAAATGTTTTTTCTTTGTTCTTATAGGGTTTATTCATTTTCACACCGGAAAAAAGGGTGTTTGGCGGCTTTTTGATATATATTTTGAATATTTTTTTTCCGTAAGATTTTGTGTATTCCGCCCTTTGTTTGGAATAAATAAAAGAAAAAATTATTGCCAAAACACATATACATATAAAAATAAAAGAAAAAAACGTATTTTTAGGATTCATAATATTCCCGGCGGTTGTTTTTTATTAAACAAAATTTTATGGTTCCTGCCAGCACCCAGAACAGCCTCAAATAGGGAATAAACAACATAAAAAACAGGGTTATAAACAAATCTTTTACGCGCATAACCTTTTTCCTGAAAACCGCGTAGACAGATATGGTATAAGACAGGATGAATAAAATTATTCCAACGGGTAAAATTGCGGGGTGCGCGTTTTTAAACGCTATGAATAAGGGAAGGGTATAGTAACCCGCATAATAAACAGGGAAAAACCAGCTATCTGTCCATTTAAGGTTTTTTAAATACATAAGCGGGTATTTTTTGAAAAGCAATGGTTCGTAAATTCCGTAAAAAGCATTTTTTAAAAATACTTTATAGCCTGATTTATAAACAGGGTGGTATATAACAATATTTTTGTCAAAGAGTATGTTCGCGTTTATTTTTTTAAGGGCAAAACCAAAATCAGTATCTTCTCTCACAGGATGACGGTAACGTTCGTCAAATCCTCCGGTTTTTAAAAATACCTTTTTTTTCAGGAAAAAGTTGCAGGTAAGCCACCTTCCGCCTGTCTTGTTCTCGGCGTAATGGGCAAACGCGGTTTTTTTAACGGGGCCCTCAGGCACAACCACCCTGCCTTCGATGCCGTCGGCGTTTATATTTTTAGCGAAGCTTTCCAGAACCCCGGGAATGAGTCTTTTATGCGCGATAACATCGCTGTCTATAAAACCTATTATACTTCCTTTGGAAACCCGCGCGCCGGCATTTCTTGCGGCTGCCGGACCTTTATTTTCCTGGTGGATGTACCTTATCTCCCTGTGTTTTTTTATTATAGGCTTTATTATGGAAAGTGTATTGTCAGTAGAGCCGTCGTCCACAATTATAATTTCGATATGGGTTTTCCTGTATTTTTGTGAAACAAGGGACAGAATTATTTTCTTCAGGGGTTTTGCCCTGTTGTATGCAGGAATTACAATGGATAATTTTATTTTTGCTCCGGCCAAGTGCCCGCCTCCGTTTATATTTAAAAGTATATTAACATATGAAACATTGATTTCAAAATGAAAACTGAGGGTTTTATTACAACCGCAGTGACAAGGTATGCCTTGTCACCGGGCGAACAGGCCCGGGGCAGGCCGAAAAATAAGCGGTTACTATAATAATTGACAACAAAGCCTGAATGTGCCATATTTAAAAATAATACGGGTTAAAATAATCAAAAGGTGATGAAAATCAAAAATTCAAAAATTTTAGCAATCAATATGTCGAGCCAGTTTTTAACTGTGCTTTTCGGAAAAATATTCGGGGCGATAGCAAGTATCGCGCTTATACGCTATCTTGGCGCCGAAAAGCAGGGTATATACTCATATATTCTTTCTGTAGTATACATATTCGGTTTTTTTTCGGATTTTGGGATAAATAAGTTTTTAACCAGGGAAGTAAGGATAAGCAATGAAAAAGGCCGGGAAATTTTCGGGAACGCGATATTTATACAGATAATCCAGGTTCTTCTTTCTATACTGCTTGTCAATATTTACGCGTTTGTATTCGAGCTTAACGAAGGGATAAGAAACGAACTTCTTTTAGCGTCGGTTGTTTTGAATCTGGGTTATGTCGCGCATCCTTTCGTAGCGGTTCTTAACAGCTATGAAAAAATGTATTTTTCGGGGCTTGCCACGGCATTGACCTCCATTTTTAACGCCATTCTTATTTTTACCGCCATTTACCTGGAGCTGCCTCTTATAGGTATATTCATTATGCTGGGGATATCCAATACCCTGAATATTATAATGTCTGCGTTTTTAAGTATAAAGTTTACAATCAGGCCCTTGTTAGATATAAAATGGGAAAAAATAAAATTTATCATACGGGGATGTATACCATTTGTTGCCATAGGGTTATTCAGCAGTTTTTACGCCAAAGTCGATGTGCTTATACTTTATAAAATGAAACCCGCTGTAGAAGTGGGTTATTACACGGCGCCAATGAAAATAATTGAAATACTCGTAGCCCTCCTGGCCATGATAGCGCTGCCGTTTTACCCCAGGCTGTCATATATAATAAACAAAAAAACCGTGGAAGAAGCAACAAGGATCATAAATCTCAGCATAAAATATTTAATGGGCCTTGTAGCGCCTTTCGCTTTAATGGTAACAATGTTCAATTATGATTATACAGTGCTTTTGTTCGGTGAGGAATTTATGGAGTCGCGATACGTGTTCGCGATAATTATATGGGCAATATTTTTAATGTCTGTCTTTTCAATAGGGGCTCACGCGCTTAACGCGGCAAGGTTATCCCGTTTTATAGTATATTTTTACGCGGCAGCGGGAGTAATCGATGTTGTCCTCAATGTAATTTTTATTCCCGAATACAGTTACCTCGCGACCGGCAGTATCCTGATTATAACTAATTTTTTCATAGCCGTGTGTATCCTTATTGCCGTAAATAAAAAAATAGGAAAACTTTCTGTTGCAAAAAATGCGGTAAAGCTTATTTTTTCACTTTTGCCGGTTTTTCTGTTCTGGTATTTTACCGCGGACAGGGCCGGTTATATTATTTTAAGTATAGCCGGGATAATTATCTATGGAATATCCGTATTTGCCACAAGGTATATCGACAGTAATGACATAAAAAAATTAAAAAGTATATTTGCGAAGTCAGAAAATTAATATACACAAAATTTTTCTTATATATTTTTATAAAGATCAAAATAATCAAAGGTGTTTTTGAGGTTTTCGTCGTTTTTACTCTGTCCCAGATTTTTTTCATTGGCAACCCGTGTCGGAAAATTTGATTCAATAATTTAAGTTTAAGTATACAATAAATATATATTGATTTCCACCTGAATTTAATCTAAAATATATTGAAATTACGAAAAGGAGAAAGGAATGAAAGTAAGCGTAATTATCCCGGCTTATAATGAGGAAAAGTATATAAAGGATTGCATAGAAACCCTTAAAAATCAGACAGTTAAAAATATTGAAATTATATTGATTGATGACGGCTCCTGTGACAGGACTGTGGAAATTGCGCAAACCATCGGAGTCGATAAGATAATAAAACAAAAGCACAAAGGAGCCGGAGTAGCGAGAAATAAAGGATCTGTTGCGGCGGGGGGGGGAATACTTGTTTTTATTGATGCGGATATGTATTTAAAGGATGATGCCGTCGAGTTATTGATGCGGCCAATTAAAGAGGGTAAAAGCGCGGGAACTTTCCTTATAGACGAAAAAGTGGCGAATCCGGAAAATTATTGGTCAAAAATGTGGTCGATTGCACATAATCTCCCTTGTGACTGGCGGTTTTCAGAGAAAAAAAGAGAAAATATCAGATATAGCGATGTTTTCAGGGCGATAAAAAAAGATATTTTCATAAAAAGTGGTGGTAATTACGAGGAAAGGGCGACAGGACAGGATAAGATAGCAGACAGAGTAGGGCAAAAAGCGCTGGTAGTAAGGGGCGCGATTGCTTACCATTACAATCCGGATACGTTCGGGCGAGCGATGAAGGATGCACAAAAGTTCGGTAAAGGGAGAATTTATTTTTATAAAGGCTTTCAAAAGATAGGGCTGATATTAAAATATTCGATTTTCAGGTCGGTTCCCGTAGGAATCCTGAAGGGTATAATTCGAAAAAGGCCCTTGTTTGTGTTTTTTAAAATAGCCTTTGACTTCATGGTTTTATGGGGTTTCATAACTGCTTTATTCACAAAAGACACCAAAGAATAAAATCTGATAAATTCTGCGGTCTTCCGCGCCCTTGCTTCGGGTTCATTTGTCCCGTGAACCTGCCCTTTGCGGGATTTTTTTATCAAGAGAATATTACTTAGCCGGGTAAATATTTTTACTTGACAAGGGCGCGCGGCGTGTTGTATGTTAGTTGCCTAAACAAATAATTAATATGCCCCGGTTATAATTCCCTGCCGGGAGCGGAGGCCGGTTTGAAACTAAAAAAAATGCGCCATAAAAACATAAACGCGGAACTGGGGTTTGCCCTTTACAAAACCGGAATGCTGTTCAGGAGAGAGGGCTTAAAGCACGGAATGAATAAAAAGGTTGCGCCCGAACAATGGCAGGTTATGATGGTTTTAAAAAGAAAAAACGGCATGACCCAGAAAGAGATAGGAGAGCTTACGGTGCAGGACGCGCCGACACTGTCCAGGTCTATAAAAAGGATGGTATTACGGGGCCTGGTTAAAAAGAAAAAGGGTAAAAAAGACAGGCGCGCCACGCTTATATACCTGACCCCTTCCGGAGAGCGTTTGATGAAATCAATCGGGAAGGAGACGGTGGCGCATATCAACAGCATCCTTAAAGATTTCCCGGAAAGAAAGAAAAAGGCGATTATTAAACTCCTCGAAGAGTTAAGGGACTATTTTGGCCCTGATAAATAAAAAGAACACGGAGGATGATTGTATGAAAAGAATAAAACAGGTTTTATTCGCGGCAGCCATACTGGTTTTTCCGCTGTTAATTTTTGCCGGCGGCGGAAAAAAAGCCGGGTTTAAAGAAGCGGTTCATAAATCGCTTGATTCAAGCGAGGAAATTATCAAAGCAGTGTCGGCGGTAAGGGAAGCCGAGGCAACGGTGGAAAAAACCTACGGGCAGTTCGACCTTTTTTTTAAAGGCGGAGCGTCTTACCTGGAGTCGGACACAGAGGCGGATTCGCCGTTTTCGCCCGAAGAAACCGATGTCTTTTCCTATAATGCTTCTCTTTCGAACAAACTTTTTACCGGCGGCACCCTGAGCCTTCAGCTGGAATATTCAAAAACCATATTGGGCTACCCCGATGCCGAACTTGGTTTCCCGATGGATACGTCCCTTTTTACGCCTGAGTATAACCCGGCTTTTGAGCCGTCTTTTTCATTCGTATATGTTCAGCCTTTATTAAAGGATTTTTGGGGGAGGCCCGACCAAAAGGCCGTTAAAGCGGGGGAATATTCCGTAAAAATGGCGAAAGCCGGGCTGAAAAGCTCGGTACTGGATATTATATCAAAGTTAAAAGAATCCTATTTTTTGATTTACATGTCCGAAAAAATGGTAAAAATCCAGAAAAATTTTTATGAAGATGCCAGAAAATTTTATAACCGCAGCGTTGAGCTGGAAAAAATAGGGCTGCGGGAAGAAAAAGACGTGTACCAGACAAAGGCGTCAATGCTGAACTCAAAAGCCGAAATTGCCCCTGCTGAAAACCGCCTTAAAACAGCGAAGGAAAATTTCTTTAAGATGGCCGGGTACCCGGCGGAAAAATGGGATGAAATTGAAATATCCGTGACAGGGGACATTGAAAAACCGTATATACCCGGGGATTTAACAGAGAATCTGGAGGCTACGCTTATTGATGTGCAGCCTGCCGTTGTAATGGCAAAACTGGGCGTGGATATGGCAAGGATAGGCAGGGAAATATCCGAAAATTTGTCGCTTCCGTCATTAAACGTAACCGGAAGTTATGGCCTGGAGGGAACGGGAGCAGGCGTTGAAGAAGGGTATGAAAAGATGTCATCAAATGATTATAATAATTTTATGATAGGGCTCGATTTGTCATACGCGTTTCCCAACAGGGCCGCGTCAGGCGAGATGAAAGAAAAAAAAGAAAAGCTGCTTCAGGCAAAAGAAAAATATGAAGCGGCGAGAAAAGGTATGAAAATAGCCGTGAGGTCGTCCTACAGGCAGCTTTTAACGGCAAAAGGCGACTATGAGCTAAAAAAAGAGGCGAAAAATCTTCAGAAAAAAAGGCTGGAAATAGAAGAAAAAAATTTCAACCAGGGAAGAATATCCACGCAGCAGCTTTTAATGGCGCAGACGGATTATCATACGGCAAGGATTAAAGAAATTTCGGCTTTTTACGCTTACGCGAAAGCCGTTAACAGCTGGAACAGGGTTACGGGCAGATATGATAAGTATTACAACGAATATATAAATAAAGGAGACTAAAAATGGGTCTTATCAGGTTTTTCGCGAAGAAATCCATATTTGTCAATTTAATAGCCATATTTGTTACGGCGGGAGGGTTTATTACGTTTTTTACCACACCAAAGGAAATATTTCCGAATATCGAGTTTGGAGTAGTGGTGGTAAATACTTTTTACCCGCAGGCCGCTCCGGAAGAAGTGGAGCAGCTAATAACCGACCCGATAGAGGATGCTATTCAGAATGTCAATGGGGTAAAAGAATTCAGTTCCGCGTCCAGTGAAGGCGTATCCATGATAATAGTCCAGGCAGAAGAGAATCATGATATTAACCAGCTTAAAAATGACATTGAAAATTCAGTGGGTGAGGTCAATGACCTGCCTGAAGAGGCTGAAGAGCCGGATATATTCGATATATCGTCCGAGGAAATACCCGTAATTATGCTTTCGCTATCCGGCGGTGATTACAAGGAGAGGCGCGAGACCGCCAAAATAATAGAGGAGAAACTTTCGAACCTAAAAGGTGTAAGTTCGATGGATAAATGGGGATATTCCGGCAGGGCAATATGGGTCGACGCGAGGAAAGGAGACCTAAAAAAGTATTCACTTACCGTGTTGGACCTTATGCGGGTGCTTAAAGACAGGAATATTTCAATGCCCGCCGGCAACAAAGAAATAGGAAGGCAGGAATACGCCGTGAGGTTTTTATCGGAACAAAAAAACGCGGGGGAGATTTCGAAAATAATAGTGCGTTCCAATGAATTGGGAAGAAATATCAGGGTAGGTGACGTCGCCGGGGTCGAAGAAGGCTTTGAGGATACAAACAGTTTTTACCGCACTGAAGGAGAGGACGCCATACTTTTACAGGTCAGGAAGGCAGTCGGGTACGACGCGATAAAGCTTGCAAATGAGGTTAAAAAAACCGCGCGCGGGCTCGAAAACTCGGTATCAAAAGACGTAACCCTGACATTTACGGATGATTTTTCCAGGCGGCTTAAAGACAGGATGCAGGTGCTTTATTCAAACGGCTTGTTCGGAGCGTGTCTTGTAATTCTGATGCTTCTTTTACTTCTCAGGCCGTCGGTTGCCCTTGTCACCGCCGTGGGGCTGCCTGTGGCTCTGGGCACGGCTTTTTTAATTACTAATTCTATAGGTATTACCGTCAATATGATTTCGCTGTTCGGGTTCATAATGGTAATAGGAATGCTGGTAGACGACGCGGTTGTCGTGGGTGAAAACGCTTACAGGTATATAGAAAAAGGGCTGCCTCCCTTCGAAGCGGCTGTAAAAGGTACGCAGGAAATGATAATGCCCGTTATAGCGTCGGTTACAACCACAATATCAGCGTTTATGCCCCTTCTTCTTGTGGGAGGAATGATGGGCGAATTTATGGGTGTGGTGCCGAAAGTGGTGTCCGTAGCGCTCGCGGCTTCGGTTATCGAATGCTTTTTTATACTGCCCTCACATATATCGGAATTTGTAAAAAATAAAAAGAAAGCTCATGGAAAAGCAGAAGAGGTTCAGGAACACTGGTTTGAAGTGCTCAAGGGAAAATACGGAAGGGCCCTTAACTGGGTTTTGAACAGGCGCGTGCTTTTCAGTTTACTTGCTGTCCTTATTTTTATAAGTTCCATAGTAGTAACGGTGATAAAGGATAAAGTATTTTCCGACACACAAATTAACGAAATAGAGATAAAATTGGAAACCCCGAATACGTTCGGGACAGAGGACACAAATGAAGTAGTCGAGAAAATGGAGGATAAGCTGCTTACATTATCCGGAAAGGATATGGACACGGTCATATCTTTTGTGGGATATCAGGAAAGGCACGACGGCCCCCCAAAAATAGCGCCCAACCTCGCGCATATAAGGGTGCTTTTACAGCTTGAGGATGACAGGAAAACAAAAGACGCGGAAATAATAATGAGCAGGATAAAGAAAATGATAGGCAGCCCGGAAAATGTAAAGGAACTCAACATAGACATAGTAAAAGGAGGCCCGGGACAGGGAGAGGACATAAAATTTACGCTTATAGGGGATTCCTATGAAAGAATAGAGACAGCGGCTAAAGAGATAATGAAAGACATTAAAGGGATGAAGATGAAAAAAGGGTTGTTTTCGGAAGAAATGACAGACCCGGTCCTGACAATAAATACCGATTTGGAAGAGGGAAAGGAAGAAATAAGGCTGGTTGTTGACGAGGCAAAAGCGGCGAGGACAGGAGTAAGTTTATCGACCGCTGCTTCCATGCTCAGGGCGGCAATCGCGGGGTTAAAGGTAAAGTCCATAAAAAAAGAAAACGAAAATATTGATATAATGGTCCGAATAAGAGAAAAGGACATAAAAACAATAAATGATATTCTCAGCCTTAAGGTGCCGAATAATTTCGGCAGACAGGTACCGCTGCGAGCTTTTGTAAAGCATGAAAAAGGAACCGGTTACAGTGTGATAAAACATCAGGATGGGAGGAAATCCGTCTCC
>CAZHOD010000005.1:15683-20383 GCA_964534075.1 uncultured Spirochaetia bacterium | reverse complement strand
AACCGGCTTCCCTCATTTTTTCCTGAGTTTTTTCGGCATCATAAGGGATTCTCCTGAAAGTGAGCGTGAGGTTTTTTGTGTCAAAAAACACCACGCAGGCCGCGGGGTTGTTGTCGCGCGGCTGGCCCACCGAACCGGCATTAACAATATACCTCGATTCGGGCTCGAAATTAAATACCTCCACGTCTTTTTTTATCTCGAAAAAATTGTCCTTTTTATCGCTTACATATTCATATATCAGAGGCTGGTGTGTGTGCCCGACAAAACAAATATTCCCCCTGAAATATTTTATATTCTCTTTCATCTTTTCCAGCAGGTAAAGGTACTCATGCAGCGGGTCCCGGGGCGAGCCGTGCAAAAAAACAAAATTGTCCTGTTTAATGGACATTTTCAGCGAAGCCAGCCAGGATTTTTCCTCACCGGTAAGGCTGTCAGCGTTCAGTTTTATTGCCGCCCGGGCCTCGATATTAAAATTTGAAACATCGATTTTGCCCGCCACAGCCGCGTCGTGGTTCCCGATAACCGACGCGAAATTGGTAAGCCCTTTTACCTTTTCAATACAGGCCGAGGGGTCCGGGCCGTAACCCGTAATATCGCCGCAGGAAATCATTTTGTCCACGGGGTTGCTGTCAAGGTAATTCAGCACAGCGTTAAGTGCCTCGATGTTTGAATGTATGTCTGAAATAACCGCGTAACGCATTTTTCCTCCGTATTGAATTTACGGGAGGGTCAGTAGCTTTCTTCTTTTTTCAGCACGCCGGATTCGTCGTATTGTTTTATTTTTTTTAGTTTTCCTTTTTTATATAACCCGAACGTATCGAGCCCCCCTTTATCAAAATAACTTTTTACTTCTCCGTGAAGCTGTCCGTCTTTATACTCTTCCTCTTCGGAAATATTCCCGTTTTCGTAATAAAGCCTGAAAATCCCTTGCCTTTTTCCGTTTTTATAACGGCCCTCGAGTTTTAATTTACCGCTTTCATAATACTGTTTGTAAGGCCCGTGCAGCTCGTCCTTTTTGAAAGCGCCTTCCTCGATTAGCCCGCCGTCTTCGGAAAAAAGTTTAAAGGGGCCGTCGAAGTGGTTTGATTTATATGTCATCTCCGACTGAGGCTCGCCGTTTTCGTGGTTCATTACTACGGCACCGGTTATCTCTTCACCATCTTTTTTTATGGTGCCGTTTTCACTGTAAACCCATTTTGCTTTTTCTTCTCCGTCTTTATAAAAATACTGGACATTTTCCTTCATTTCGGACGTATATCTCTCCATAACGCCTCCATAAAGTATTTTTTCCATTATATAACATGATTAACGGGGTGTAAAGAAAAATTCCGGGCGTGTATTCTATATACACCCCTCAAGGGGGTACTGAAAAGAGTTAAAGGGGGAAGTTTTCAAACCCCATGTATATGGCGTTTATACCGTAAAAACACTTCGTGTTATACCCACAATGAGCCCGCCTATAAAAGGACAAAAAACCGGGCCGCCCCTGCAAATACAATTGCAATAAGGGAATTGGAACAGAATTGCTTAAAGCTGCCGGGCTGCCGGTTTTTTACACTTTCCATTCCTTTACCGAGGATTTACTGTTCTTTTTCCTGTAAATAATTAAAATAATGGTTATTATAAACACAAGCGCGGCGGCAGAGAGGATAACCGCGGATATAACGCGCGTAAAATCCCTTTTTCCGCCCGGCACCCTCCATATCCTGACCGTACCGTCGTTGCACCCGGCCGCGAGAAAATTACCGCAGGGTGAAAAATCCAGTGAATTCACTTTGCTGTTTACGTTTTCCGCGGCAAAGGCGGGCTCTCCGTCTTTAACATTCATAAATTTAATCACTCCCCCTTCGCCTGCTGACGCCATATAACCGGCGTATGGGTGGAAAGCAACCGCCCATATCCTGTTTTCATGCGCCTGTTTTGCCCACATACGCAGGCCGTCCTCCCTTCTCCATACTTTTATCATCCCGTCCTCGCCCGCGGACGCGTAATAAGAAGCGCCGGGGGAAAAAGCCGCTGTATAAATATACGGCCAGTGTTTGTCTTCGCGTATTTTTTCCGGCCTCATGCCTCCTTTACCGAGTATTTTATTAAGAAGGCTGCCGTACGTAACATGCCATAAAATGATTTTTTCTCCTCCGGCAGTAATAAGGTATTTCCCGTCTTTTGAAAATGTAATTACCCTCGGAAAAAAATTATCGAATTTTACGGCATTGACAAGTTCCCTGCCGCTTATATCCCATATATTCAGGCGGTTTTTGGCTCCGCTAAGCAGATATTTTCCGCCTTTGGAAAACGAGGAGGAAAAAACAGGGCCGCCGCCGCTGTCAAAGGATTTAAGCAGTTTTTCATCCTTTATGTTCCACAGTTTGATTTTGCCTCCGCGGCCGGAACTTGCCATAAATTCCCCTCCGGACGAAAAAGCAATATGTTCGGTGTAATACCCGTGGCGGAGCGTATTTTTAGTTTCCCACCCGCCGGTGCCTATAAAAACTATCCGCGTATCAAACCCGCCGGAAACAAGAAAACCCCCGCCAGGAGTAAAACGGACACAGCCTGAAGGCGCGGTATGAGCTTTAAGGGTTTTTATATATACGGGGGAGGTCTCGGCGCCCGCGGCCGGAGCCAATGAAATAATAAATAAAAACATTAAAACTTTTTTCATTTATTCTTTCTTTCCTCTATTTCCGCGTGCAGAGACGGGCCTGCTTTTTCGGCTTTTTCAAAATACTTTTGAGCTTCTTTGAAATTGGATTTTTCCCTGTAAAGCGTTCCCATACACATATAAACCTCCGCGTAATTTTTATCTATTTCCAGGGCTTTTTTGTATTCCTTTTCTGCCTCATCATACTTTGTTTCATCGTGAAAAACAAGCGCCAGTTTAAAATGCAAACGGGCGTCCGCGGGTTTGATTTCAATTGCTTTTTTTATGTTGTTTTCCGCGCCTTCATAATCTACAACCGCGAAACATACCATCCCGAGCTTAAAATACGCCTCAGCGTTGGAAGGCTCCAGCTGAATTACCTTTTTGAACCTGCCCGCTGCCTTATCGTTATTCTTTAAATCAAAATAAAGAGATCCCAGCGCGTAGTGGAGGGCCGGGTCCGACGGCATAAGTTCGGCGAGTTTTTCGTATTCAGAAGCGGCCTGCTCCTTCCTGCCGCTGTTAAGATAAAGCATACACAGGTTGTGCCGCGCCTTAAAATCATCCGGGTTTATTTCCGCTATCCTCATATACATATTTTCCGCGTCCACGGGCCTTTTGTGCGTGTTGTAAAAAGAAGCGATATTATGCATGATTTTAATATCATCCGGTTTTAACCCGAGGGCCTTTAAATAATTTTTTTCCGCCTCCCCGCTCCTGCCCCGCGCGGCAAGTATTTCCCCGAGAAGATAATAAGGCTCCGGCATATCCGGGTTTATATCGATTATTTTTCTGTAGGTGCGCTCCGCTTTTTCGTAATCGCCGGCTGAGCGCTGCAGGCGGCCCAAATTAAGCTGCACATCTGTGTCATCCGGCGATAAAGACACCGCTTTTTCCAGCTCCTTTCTGGCATCTTCATCCATTGCTCTTTTCGCGTAAACAAAGCCCAAATCAGAATGCAGCTTCGCGTCATTTGGCAGAAGCCCGGCCGCTTTTTCAAGCGCGTCTTTCGCGCCGTCATACTCGCCTCGCGACATCAGACACTTGCCGTACCGGTAGTATACACGGCCGTCTTTTATATTATGTTTCAAGGCTTTTTCATAAACTTTTTCCGCGGCCTGAAATTCGCCTCTCTCAAAATAAATATCCCCCAGATTCAGGTAAATTTCCGGGGTACCGCCCGATTTTCCGGCCCCTTTTTCAAGGTATTGCAGCGCTTCTTCTTTTTCGCCCTTTTTCATAAGGGCCAGCCCGATACCGCATATCGCGGGGCCGTATTCTTTGTCTTTCTCAGTCGATTTTTTAAAATATTCCTCCGCCATTTTGAAATTTCCGCCGGAATAATGCATCATGCCGGCTTTATAAAAAATTTCCGGGTTATTTTTTTCCGATTCCGCGGCCTTTTCAAGCACAGCCGCGGCGTCAGCGTAGTTCTTTTTGTCCGCGTAAAGCTCCGCCAGGGCAGCCGCGCCTTTGACATGGCCGGGATTTATTTTAAGCAGTTTTTGGAGCCTCTTTTCGGATTTACCCGTCTCGCCGATTTTTTTGTAAAATATCCCGGCATCGTAATAGAGTTCGATTTTTGAGGGGTTCAATTCCAGGGCTTTTTCAACATAATTTACCGCTATGCCGGCTTTGCCCGCCGCTGCGTATAACTCCCCCAGCATAAGCCGGATATTAAAATCCTCCGGTTTTTTTTCTTCCGCTTTTTTAAGGATTTTTTCGGCCTCCGGCAGGTTTTTTTCCCGGATTAAAATATCGGCAAGCGCCGCGGCGCAGCTTGTATCATCCTCATTAATATCCAGGGCTTTTTTATAATTTTCTTTCGCGCCCGCAGGGTCCCCGTTTTCGGCAAAAATTTTACCCAGCTTATAAAAAACATCGGGGTTTTTTGACCCAAGCGCCGCCTCTTTTTTCAGCTCCCTCCCGGCCGCCTCATATTCCCCCTTATCGAAATGGTTCAGCGCCGCGTAATACCGCGCGTCCGGATAGTTGGGGTCGAGTTGAAGGGTTTTGCTGAAAAATTCCGACGCTTTTTCATAATCACCCTCCCCCT
>CAZHOD010000005.1:0-15673 GCA_964534075.1 uncultured Spirochaetia bacterium | reverse complement strand
AGGCTAAAAGCAGCGCGCGCGTTTTTGGGGTCCAGCTCCAGCGCTTTTTCCAGGTATTTTGCCGCTGTATCGGATTTTTTTAGATACATACAGATAATACCCAGGCCATAATGCGCCCCTGCGTGCCCGGGGCTAAGCTCGAGGGTTTTTTTGAACACGCTCTCTGCCTCATCTAATTTTTTTTCAGCGTAATATACCGTACCAAGATAATAGTAGGCTTCCGTGTATTCATGGTCTTTTTCAACAGCGTTTTTAAAATATTTTTCAGCTTTACCGTATTCCCTGTTCCGAAAACTCATTATCCCGAGTGTATAAAACGCGCGCGGGTAATCAGGGCACAGGTTTACCGCCTCTGTCAGTTTTTTTTCGGCTTCGTCGAAATTTTCATACTGAAAATCGGACATGCCGGCGAGGTATTTCGCGTCAGCGCATTCCGGATACGCGGCCAGGGCCTTTTTTAATTCCCTCGCCGCCTCGTTAAATTGTTTTTGTTTTAAATAAATAAAACCTTTAAGGCATCCGCACTCCGGGTACCCGGGATTTATTGTTTCAGCTTTTTTCAGGAGAAGGAGGGCTTTTTCGTTTTTCCCGCCGCGGGCAAGTACTTTTGCCGCCTGCGCCATGAAAAGCCCGGTTACATTAAAGCTTTCCATCGAATTACCGTAAATGTTTTCCCCGGGGTAAACAAATTCGCCTCCCTTTTTTTCCGGATGGATGCTCCCGTTGCCGCGTATATCTATATCTGTTTTTTCCCCTTCCTCCTCATACCTCAGGAAAAAATGCCCGGGTGTAATTACTCCGTAAACCGGAAGATAGAGCGTTTCTGTTAAAACTAAATACAACATCCCGAGGCTAATGCATGTACCCTGTTTGTTTTTTAACACTGTTTCCGGAGCTACAATACCCGCGGATTTTTTTTCATCCAGCTTTTTCAGCCTGCTTATGCTGCCCGAAAGGTTTTTTTCTGTTTCTTCATGGCATTTAAATTTCAGTTCCCCGAAAAAATAATTATTAATAGCCTCTATTTTTTTCCGGGGGGCGGGATTGTCCGCCGTAATTTTTCTGAGCCGGCCTGCCATGGAGTCGATTTCATTTTTAAAACTGCCGGCATCATGGTTTTCGCCCAAAAGCGGGCCCATCGACATAACAGAAAACGCGAAATTAAAATCGCGTTTTTCAGCGGGTATTATTTTCTCAACCTGTTTTTCAAAATCACCCTGCTTTTCACCCGGCATTTTTTTTCTCCTCGATTTTCTTAAGAAGTTCCGCCGCAGGTCCGTTTTCCCTGCCGTAAAGCCGGTTTGCCTCCGCGGCTCGCGTTTCTGCCTTTTCAAAATCGCCGGCCGCGAGGTAAGCTTCGCCCGCCAGCATGTGAAGTGTGTAACTGCCCGGGCTTTTTTCAATCCCTTTTTCAAAAATATCCGCGGCCCTGTCATATTCATTTTTGCCGAGAAATACCATGCCCAGGTTGGCGTATGATTCGGGCAGCGAAGGCAGAATTTCCATGGACTTTTTGAAAAACACCGCGGCTTTTTCCGCCTCGCCGAATACAAGGTGATAGTTTCCCAGGTTGGTAAGGTACGCGCCTATTATTTCATATTGGCCGAGTTCTTTTCCGTATATTGAAATTTCCTCGTTTAATATGGAAAGCCCGTAATGCCTGTCGTAACGGTATATGCCCCTGCCCGAAAGAGTTGTTTCCACGTTTACCCCTGCCCTTCCTTTTTCCTTATATCGCACGTATATATGGCCGGGCATAAGGACCCCGTAAAGCGGCATGTCCAGCAGCTCGCCCATCATAAGGTAAATAACCGACATGCTCAGACAGATCGCCTTTTTTCTTTTAAGTACCCTCGCTATTGAATGAAAATTAAGTATATCTTCCCTTGTCACATCTTCGGCGCTTAAATCCCCGGAATTTATCCTGCTCATTTTGGTATCATAGGTAAACCCCTGCTTATTAAAGAAAAAATCGTTCATTTTGGATATTATCAGCTCGGGGTCCCCTTCCTGCCCTATGTTTTTTTTCAGCCCGGAAGCGAGCCTTTTAATCCTTTGCGCCGCGCGGGCCTTATCCATTTTTGGGTCCACCAGCGCGGAAAGTTCAATAACAGCCGAGGTAAAACTGAATGATTCAAAATTTTCAGGGGGTACTATTTTATTCAGTTCGGTTTTTAATCTCTCAGGCTCATTTTCGGCCGCAGGGCCGAAAAAAACCGGGTATAACAGAATAACAGCGGCTGTAAGGTAAAAAATATATTTAAGCCCGGGTTTTCCCATCTAAACCACCCTTTCCTTTCTGTACTAATTATAATGGAAAACCATATAATTATCAACACCGGAAAAGGCGGGAGTATTATTAAAACAGTACAGTGTTTTAATATTTTAATGCCGTTTATCTCATCCTTGTTTTGACCACTTTTGTTCCCGGATAAAAATGGGAGAGGATATCTTTGTATGGCCTGCCCCTTTCCGCCATTTCCTTCGCGCCTTCCTGGCTCAGGCCCACGCCGTGGCCCCATCCGTACCCTTTAAAAAGAAATATACCGGAACCCCCGGTGACATCAAAATTCGTCGACCTGAGCTTATTTACGCCCAGGCCGTTCCTGAAATCCTTGCCTTTCATCACCTTCCTTCCGCTGCTTCCCACTATGCTCATTTTTTCAACCCTTCCGCTTTCAGAACGGTCCATAACCTTTATTTTATAAATTTCCCCTGTTTCTATTCCCTTTTTGGAAAGAGCTTCTGATATTTCGGACGGCTTAAAGCCTGCCTCCCAGGAATAATGGCTGCCGCGCTCAGCGTACCTGTCTCTTACGGATTTAAGGTACTTAAGCCTCCCGCCCCATACTTCCTCTGAAGAGGCGGTTTTTCCGCCGCTGTTCGCGTGGAAAAACGCCTGTATAACATCCCCCCTGTAGGAAATAATTCTGCCTTCTGTTTCATCGACAGCCCTGTTTGTCTTCTCATGCTCTATATCGAGGCCTTTATACACCTGGGAAAGCACTGTACAGTTAAGGTCGTAATCCTTGCTTTTATTGTTTATTTTTTTATTGACCGCGAATGTCCGCGCCGCTACCGCCTGAGCCTTTAGCGCCTCGCTGTGCCACCCCGGCGGCACCTCCGCCGGCAGCACGCCGTAAAGATACTGGGAAAGCCACACATTGTTTATGAGCAGAAGCTCTCCTTTTTTCTTTTTTATTATAAAAGAACCGCGGAATCTTTTCCCGTCAAACTCCATTGGGGATGAAGAAACAAGCTCTATGGATTCATTCGGAAACTCGTAGCCGCCAAGGTTTATCCTGCTGTCTTTAATTTTCACAACGCATTTTTTCATCCCGGGTATTTTATCATGCCCCTTCACCCGTATTTTATCTTTGGATTTTATTATTACACCCCAGCCGGAGCGGTGCAGCAGCACCTTAAAAGGAACCTCGCCTATTTTTCCGGGTGATTTTCCGCCTTCTTTTTCCGGTGAAACATCGTTTTTGTGTATATCGACAGGCCGCGATCCTGTTTCATAATATTCTTTCATGGGAACACACGAAACAAACACAAGCGCGGCGGATAAAACAATCAGTGGTAATATTTTTTTTGTCATTTCTTCCCCGCTATAAAAAATATTATGGCCAGTATAACGCTGATAAGTATTGAGGTTGTTATCGGGAAATAAAACGAAAACCCCTCTTTTTTTATGTGTATATCTCCCGGCAGCCTTCCCAAAGGTACGGATTTGCCGAACGTGACTATAAGCCCTGTTATTACCAGTACTATGCCGGTTATTATAAGAAATTTTCCCGTAAATGACGGCATGCCTCAGTCCCCCGCCGTTACCCTTAGTACTTCTTCAAGGGTGGTAAGGCCCTTTTGCATTTTCAGAAGAGCGGAGCGCCTCAGGGTGTTCATCCCGTTTTTAAGCGCTGCCTTTTTGATTACGTCAGAATCTTTCCCCTGCATTATCACCTGTTTTATTTCATCGTCCACTACCATCAGTTCGTATATAGCAACCCTGCCTTTGTAACCTGTCCCGTTGCATACCTCGCACCCCTCCCCTTTCATGAATTTTGCCCCGGCAAGCATTTCGTCCGTAAAGCCCACCTGTTTCAAAATTTCCTCATCATAAGACGCCTCTGAGGAGCATTCTGAACACACCTTTTTAACGAGCCTCTGCGCCAGTACAAGTATTACAGAAGAGCCGATATAAAAAGGCTCTACGCCCATATCCATCATCCTGCTGATAGTTGTGGGGGCGTCGTTTGTATGAAGAGTCGATATTACAAGGTGGCCTGTCAGCGCCGCTTTTATGGATATTTCCGCGGTTTCCTGGTCCCTTATCTCACCGACCATTACAACGTCCGGATCCTGCCTTAAAAAGGCCCTCAGGGCGTTGGCGAACGTCATGTCCGCTTCGGGCATGACCTGTACCTGGTTGATGCTTTCGAGGTTATACTCTACCGGGTCCTCCGCCGTCATAATATTAATGTCGGGTTTATTGATTGTGCTTAACGCGGAATAAAGCGTGGTAGTTTTACCGCTTCCGGTCGGGCCGGTAACAAGGATGATACCGTAAGGATTATGTATGGCTTTATTGAATTTTTTAAGTTCATCCTTCTCAAACCCGAGTTTTGTAAGGTCGAGATTGAGGTTTGTCTGGTCCAGTATACGCATTACGATTTTTTCACCCCATACCACCGGAAGGGCCGAAACACGAAGGTCTATTGTCCTTCCTTTAACCTTTATTTTTATCCTGCCGTCCTGGGGCTTGCGTTTTTCCATAATATCCAGGCGCGCCATTACCTTATACCTGGCGACAAGGGCCTTTTTGTACTTCGCCGGCGGTTTTGGCTGTTCAAGAAGCGCTCCGTCTATCCTGTAACGTACTTTCATCTCTTTTTCAAAGGGCTCGACATGTATATCGCTCGCCCCCTTTTCCACGGCGTCCGCTATAAGAGAATTCGACAGCCGTATAACAGGCGCCTCATCGACCGCCTCCGCGTCCTCGATCTGCGGCGCGTCCTTCATAACCTCCAGGTCAACGTCATCGTTTTCCATGTCCTTCAGTGTCTCCGCCATCTGGCTCTTTTCCTCGCGGGGCATGGACTGCTCTATGGCAAGTTTTATAAAAGACTCGGGAGCCACGGCCAGTTTTGCCTGTATGCCGGACTTAAAACCTATTTCCTTGAGGTACTCGGAAATTTTCGGGTGGTACGGGTCCGCGCAGGCAAAAAGCACTGAATTTCCCTCTTTGCTTACCGGGAAAACAGCGAGAGATTCGGCTTTTGCCCTGGGAATTATTCCCAGGGCCCCGGTCTCCGGCTCGACTGAAAGCAGGTCTATGTACTCCAGCCCGTAATGCGCGGCTATATGGCGTGCTATTGCCTCCTCGTCCGCGCCCAGAAGCGCGAGGTTAAAACCCGTTCCGTTATTGCCGCCGTCCTGCATATCCTTCGCTTTTTCCAGCATTTCCCGGCTTATTATTCCTTCTTCTACAAGGCTTTCCCATATATCGACTGCCATATCGGTCCCTCCTTTTATTATTTGTTAATCATTATATATTAAATACATCCTGTCCGCAAATCATTCTTTTTTCCAGGAAAGCCGGATATCCCCGGGTTCCGCGACATTTTCCAGCCGGCTTAAAAGCTCCTCTGAAACCTTTACGGACATATTTTCCGCAAGTTCGGTGTCTATTATGCTTTTTTCCCTGGTGTAAATATGAAATATCACTTTGGAATCACCCGGGTGCGTTTTCAGTATATTTTTGATTTCATCCATGGTTGTCTCATTCATGCCGACTTCCCTAAGTTTTATGTGCAGGTATTTGCCGAGTTTATCGTACGCCTCCTCTATTTTTATAACGCTTTCCATGAAAAAAACATTTTTTTCGTCAAAACTGCCTACGCGGCCCCTGATCATGCACATTACGCTTTCCGCGAAAATTTCCTTTTTTTCGCGCGTTACAGTTTCATTGGCAAAAACATGTATTTTACCCGTAAGGTCCTCGAGGAAAAAATTCACCTTCTCCCCGCCGCCGGAACTTATTTTTTTGTTTACGTCGTGCATTATACCGCCTATTATTACCCTGCTGTTCGAAGGGTACTTCCCCGCGTTGATTTCGCTTATTTTTACGGCCACGCTGTTTAAAAGTTTCTCGTGCCTTGCCAGAGGATGCGATGACACGTAAAGCCCAAGCGCCTCTTTTTCCGCGGAGAGCAGCTCGCTCTCGGACCACTCGGGGACTTCCGGCATCTCATCGTCCGATCCGGTTTCAAAAAGATTTGACTGCCCCACAGCCATGTCCTTCTGCACCGCTTCGGCGCTTTTTACCGCCTTGTCTACGGAGGCAAAAAGGCGCGCCCTGGGCGCCAGCGTAAAATCAAACGCCCCGCTTTTAATAAGAGCTTCTATGGTGCGCGAGTTCACGGTATGAAGGTCCACTCTTTCGCAGAAATCGAAAAAGTTTTTGAAATCGCCTGTGTTTTTCCTTGCATCCACCATATGCTCCGCTGCGGCATGGCCTACATTTTTAATGGCCGCCAGGCCGTAACGTATCATATTTTTCTCAACCGTAAAGCCCGGCCCGCTCTTGTTTATATCCGGAGGAAGTATTTTTATGCCGCTGTTCATACAGCCCTTAACGTAAAATGATATTTTATCTATATTGTGCATATAGCTGGTGAGAACCGAAGCCATGTACTGCGCGGGATAAACCGCCTTTAAATACGCTGTCCTGTACGCGAGCACGGCGTAAGCCGCCGCGTGGGACTTGTTAAATCCGTACTGGCTGAACTGTTCCAGTTTTTCAAAAAGTTTTTCCGCCCTGCTTTTTTTTATACCCTTTTCTTTTGCTCCGTTAAGGAACCTTTTTTTAATCTGCGCCATTTCAGCTTCTTTTTTCTTTGCCATTGCGCGCCTCAGGTTATCGGCTTCAGCCATGGAAAAACCGGCGATTTTTACCGCTATTTTCATTACCTGCTCCTGGTAAATGGCTATGCCGTATGTTTCCTCCAGCACGCCGCTAAGCTCGTCAAAATCGTATTTTATCTTCTGGGTGCCCTTTTTCCTCCTGATATAATCATCTATCATTTTCATGGGCCCGGGCCTGTACAGGGATATTATCGCGATAATTTCCTCGAAAGAAGAAGGTTTTATTTTTTTCAGTATATCCCGCATCCCCTCGCTTTCAAGCTGGAAAACCCCGTTGGTGTTTCCCTCGCCGAGCAGCCTGTATACACGTTCGTCATTAAAATCGTCTGTCAAGGAAATTTCCTCTCCTGTATCGCGTTTTATCATTTCCAGGGTATTTTTTATTACAGAAAGGTTTCTTAAACCCAGTATATCGAATTTTAAAAGGCCTATTTTATCCAGGGACTCCATGGGGTACTGTGTAACGTAATTGAGCACTGAACTGGCTTTTTCTTTGTCTTTTTCCTTTGGAAAAGCTACGGGAACGTAATTCGAAAGCTCAGAAGGCGCTATAACCACTCCGGCCGCGTGCAAAGACGCCTGCCTTAGCATGCCTTCCACCCTGAGCGCGTAATTTACTATTTTTTCGCGCGTGCCGGTCTGGTCGAGGTTTACAAAAGCGATGAAATTTTCGTCCTTCAAAACATCCTCTATACTTACATTCGGGCCTTCCGGCACCTTTTTGGCAAGCGCGTCGACTTCTTTCAGCGGCACCTCCATAACCCTTCCAACATCCCTTATTGCCTGGCGCGCCTTTAAAGTCTGAAACGTCACTATCTGAGCCACCTTTTCCTTGCCGAACTTGTTTACTATGAACTGTATGACCCTGTCCCTCTCCTCGTCGGAAAAATCGATGTCTATATCAGGTGGCGACACCCTCGCGGGATTAAGGAACCGTTCGAACAAAAGCCCGTATTTAAGCGGGTCGATGCTGGTAATACCCAAAACATACGAGACAAGAGAGCCGGCCGCGCTCCCCCTTCCGGGCCCCACGGGGATATTATTTTTCTTCGCGAAATCCACAATATCTTTTACTATAAGGAAATACCCCGGGTATTCTTCGTCTTTTATTATTTTAAGCTCGTGGGCGAGCCTCTCTTCCATTTCAGGTGTTACTTTTTTATATTTTTCTCTTAGCGCGCTTTTGGTTACCGCCTCTAGGTGCTCCTCGTACGAACCGCCGTTTTCTATTTCATAAGAAGGCATAAAATATTTTTTATTAAGCTCAAGGGTAAAGTCGCATTTATTGGCTATCTCCACCGTTCTTTCAATCGCGTCGCTTTCGTCCGGGAATGCTTTCTCCATTTCATTATAACTCTTAAAATAAAATTCACTGGTTGTAAAGTGCATCCTGCTGCTGGATTTTAAGGTCTGGCCGGTCTGCACGCACAAAAGCGCCTCATGCGCGCTGGAATCGTCCTTTTTCATGTAATGAGCGTCATTTGACGCCGTCAGGGGGATTGAAAGCTCTTTTGACAGGGATTTCAGCCCCCTGTTCATTATCAGCTCGTCCTCGATTCCGTGGTTCTGCAGTTCAAGGTAAAAATCATTTTCGCCAAAAACCCCGAGATAATACAGGGCCGCGTTTTTTGCCCCGTCCATATCACCGGCGATTATTCTCGACGGAACCTCTCCCTGTACGCACGCGCTGAGCCCTATCAGCCCCCCGGCGTGCCGGGCCAGGAACTTTTTATCGACAGTGGGCTTGTAATACATGCCTTCGGTCGCGGCGAACGAAGCAGTTTTTATAAGGTTTTTGTACCCTTTCTCGTTTTTCGCAAGAAGGACAAGGTGGTTTTTTTCCCTTATTTTATTTTTTATATTGTGTTTTATATCTTCGACAATATATACTTCCATGCCTATAATCGGTTTTATCCCGGCTTTCACGAGGGCGGAATAAAACTCGACCGCGCCGTGCATATTGCCGTGGTCCGTAATCGCCACGGCAGGCATATTATATTCCCTGGCGGATTTTATTATTTCTTCTATCCTGCACATCCCGTCGAGAATACTGTATTTTGTATGAAGGTGAAGGTGGATAAATTCCTTTTTCATTTCAGGCTCCGGTATTTAATTTATTTAATATTTTAACACAGCATAGGGGATGATGAAAGAATTTTGTTTTACGGGTTAATGTACAATATTCGGAGGATTTTTGGAAATCTGCTGTATTCAGGCAAAAATAAATCCTTCCCCCCGAGGTGTTAAACCCCTATTATTCTGATTTCCTTCCTGACTTCCTCAAACTCCGGGTCGGCTGTGACAACCGGCGCGTTAAACCTTTTGGCGAGCGCGGCCGCGTAACAATCAGTCATTTTTGTTTTTGTAGGGGAGCCCCTATGTGGGCTCCCTTTTCTTTCGGGCGGCCACACAGGGCCGCCCCTACAAAGACAATTCTTCCAATATGTCATTTTTTATTTTTTGTAGGGAACGGTTTGCAACCGTTCCGGGGCTTGGGCGGGTTATAAATTAAATGGGGGAAGAAAAAGCAATGGCTCGGGGTTTGCCCCTGAAATCCTTTGTCACATTCACAGGCACCCATCCGCGTTTTTCAAATAATTTTTCAACCTTATTTATCATATCATCCCCTGTCTCAAGAACGAGCAGCCCGCCTTTTTCCAGGTAAAGGCCGGGGTTGTCAGCGAATTTTCTGTAATAAAACAGCCCGTCCTTTCCCGCTCGCAGCGCTTTTGGCGGCTCTTTTTTTACCTCAGGCTGAAGTTTTTTCATATCCGCTGTTTTAACATACGGCGGGTTGGAAACAACAAACCGGACCTTTTTCCTGCCCGGCCTTTTTTTTGAGAAAAAATCGGATTTATGAATCTCCATTTTACTTTTCACCCCGTTAATCAGGGCATTTTGGCGTGTAACAGATACAGCTGTTTTTGAAACATCATAACAGTATATTTTTTTTATACTTTTAATTTCCTTAAGTAAAGTTATTCCTATTGCCCCGGAACCGCAGCCGCACTCAGCAGCCGTTACAGGGGCCTCAAAGCGCTTCATTACTTCTTTCACGCAGTCAATAACAGCCTCTGTATCGGGGCGCGGTATTAAAACACCGGGTTTTACAATAAAATCCCGCGAATAAAAATTTTCTCTTTTGATAATGTACTGCAAAGGCAGCCTGCCGGCCCTTTTTTTTATGAATTTTTTGATTTTTTCCGCCCGCAATACGGAAATATCCCTGTTAAGCATTATAAAAAGTTTTTCCCTTGATATACCAAGCGCGTAAAGCATTACTGCCTCCGCCTCTTTAAACGCCGCGTTTTTTGATTTGGTGGTTTTTTGCAGCGCTTTTACAGAGTCAAAAAGCAGCCTGCCGGTTTTCATGGCAAAAGAAGGGACTTAATTTCTTCGCCGGACGCGTAATCAGCGGCTGATTTCCCCCTTGAATTTTTTACGCCGGTATCAGCTCCTTTTTCAAGAAGCAGTTTTACGATATCCGCATAACCGATCCGGGACGCCCATATAAGAGCTGTATTGCCGCTGTCATCAGTGATATTGATATTTGTACCGGCGCCGATAAGCATATTTATAATATCGATGTGCCTTTGCTCCAGCCTGTAGCAGTTCATGGCTATCATAAGGGGCGTACGGCCCTCATTGTCCTTGTCATTTACAATCACACCGTTCTCTATCAGGATTTTGACGATTTTCGTATACCCCTCCCTGCACGCGTCCATAAGCGGCGTAATGCCGAACCTTCCCCTGACGTTCAGGTCCGCCTCTGATTCCGCGATTACCTTTAAACCTTCCGTATTGCCTGTTTTAACCGCCCAGTAAACCGGGGTTTCTCTGTGGATGTTCATTGAATCAGGGTCTATCCCCTCTTCAATCAAAAATTTCATTACATCCGTATGGCTGAATTTCGACGCCCATGTAAGCGCTGTATTGCCTTTATTATCTCTTTTCAGCATTTCAGTGGGATTTTCCATTACTATTGATTTTACCGCGGATAAATCGCCGTTAATAGACTCTATAATGAGCATGCTCAGTCCCTGTTTGTCAAAATCCGCTCCTGATTTCAAAAGTTTCCTTATAACATCCAGCCTGCCGTTTTCCGCCGCCTCTGTAAGCGCGCTGTTACCTTCTTTATCTATGGCATTTATATCCGCCCCTGCCTTTATAAGCTCATCTACGACTTCTGTATGCCCGGCGTACGAAGCCGCCATAAGCGCTGTATAACCGTCCTTGTCCTCCGCGTCTATATCCGCGCCGCGGTGTATAAGTTCGCGTACTATGGCGGCGTGGCCTTTTTTTGTCGCCTCGACCAGAACAGAATTGCCGTATTTGTCATGTTCATCGGGGTCCGCTCCGGCTTCGGCCAAAATGCCTACTATATCTTTGTTGCCTTTATACACCGCCCTGATTATGGGAGTCTCGTCAAGCTCGTCAAAAGCGTTGACATCGGCTTCCCTTCCTATAAGTTTTTTAAGAAAAAAGGTGTCTATAAGCTCTTTTACTTTTTTTGTGTCGCCCCTGTCAATGGCGTCAAACAGCTCTTTGTCCACACTTTTTGGCATCGTTATTCTCCCGCATCGTTTAAAATCAGCACCTGAGTTTTTATAATTCTGCCTTTTTTTTTTCATATTGTCAATAGTTTAAAAATTGGATGGATATAAAGTTTTCGGGCGGGTTATAACAGGGCCGCCCGACCCGGCTGATAAATCCGTGTTGTTCAAAAAGGGGCGCGCAGTGCACGCCCCCTACAGGAACATCTGATTATTCTTTTTTTGTATGGACGGACCCGTGTGTCCGCCTGTTTTCGGGCGGGTTATAAACCCGCCCCTATCCCTCCATCATCTTTTTCTTTTCTTCTTCCGCGAGTTTTTCGACTATAGGGCCGATCTCTCCTTCCATGAGCTCTTCCAGGTTGTGCAGGGTAAGGCCTGCCCGGTGATCCGTCATCCTGTTCTGGGGAAAATTATAAGTGCGTATCTTGCCGCTCCTGTCACCGGTGCCCACGTATGATTTCCTCGTCTTATCCAGTTTTTCCTTTTCCTCTCTGTCTGCTTTTTCTTTTACCCTGGCCCTCAATATTTTCATTGCCTTTTCCCTGTTTTTTGACTGTGAGCGGTCGTCCTGGCACGACGCCTCAGTGCCCGTGGGCACGTGTATTATCCTTACAGCGGACTCGACTTTGTTGACATGCTGCCCGCCCGCGCCGGATGCCCTGAAAACGTCGATTTTAAGGTCTTCTTTGTCAATCTCAAAATCGACCGCCTCCTGTTCCGGCAGCACGGCCACCGTGACCGCGGAAGTGTGTATCCTTCCGCCTGTCTCTGTCTCGGGCACCCTCTGCACCCTGTGTATGCCGCTTTCGAATTTCAGCCGGCCGTAGGCGCCTTTTCCCGCGACGTTGAACACCACCTCTTTGAATCCGCCAAGGCTGGTAACGCTGGAGCTTAAAATTTCCGTGCTGAAGCCGCTGTTTTCCGCGTATTTTGAGTACATCTTGAAAAGGTCCCCGGCAAACAGCCCCGCCTCATCGCCGCCCGTGCCTGCCCTTATTTCCACAATCGCGTTTTTGACATCATCGGGGTCGGACGGGATGAGCATTTTTTTTATCTCATCCGACAATTTTTTCATTTCCGCTTTTGCCTCTTCAGTCTCTGATGACGCCATTTCCCTGAGTTCGGGATCCTCTTCTTTTTGCAGAATTTCTTCGGATTCTTTCGCTGTTTTTTTTGCCCTTAAATATTTGTTATAGGTTTCCACCAGGGGGATGAGCCCGGAATGTTTTTTTACGCTTTCACGATAAGCACGGTTATCGTTCAGAAGATCCGGCTCAGAAAGTTTTTTGTTAAGTTCTTCGTACTCTTTTTTTATGCTTTCCATCTTTTGGGTAAAAGACATTATTTTTTCCTTTTACGTTTCCGCTCGAGTAAAAGAACCTTATTAAGCGCCTTTGCCGCCACTTCCATCTGCCCCTTATCAGGTTCTTTTGTGGTTATTTTCTGGAAAGCCAGCCCCGGCAGTATAAAAATCCTCATGGCCGGGTTTTCCCTGTATTTATCCGAAAATTTAAGAAGTTCGTAGGAAAAACCGGCAAGCGGCAAAATAAGCGCCAGTTCTATCAACAGCCTTTTGCCCAGGCTGTAATGGGGCGGCAGGAATATAACAAACACAAAAAGGCTTATAAAAAGCAAAAGGACAATAAAGGCTGTCCCGCAGCGGGAATGTAAGGTAGAATATTTTTTTATATTGGCGGGTATCAGCCTCTCGCCCGCCTCATACGCGTATATTGATTTATGCTCGGCGCCGTGGTACTGAAAGAACCTCTTCATCTCGCCTATCATGGATATTCCCCACACGTAAAGAAAAAATATAAAAAGTTTAAAAATTACGATAAACGTATTAAACAGCACCCTGTTTGTGCCCGCCGGCTCTATCTTTTTGCCTACAAATTTTGTTATACCCCAGGGCAGGGCTATAAAAAGGAGCGCGGCAAGGCCTATGGATATTATAATCGTCAGTATTAACTCGGCCTTTTCCCTGTTTTCCTTTTGTTTTTTTGTGAGTTTTTTCTTTTCTTTTTTACCCTTTTTGCCTTTTTTCTTTTTTTCCTCTTTTTCAAGGTCTTTTTCATAAAGTTTACCCGAATAATCCAGCGCGTTGAACCCTAAAGACATGGATTCGCCTGCCGTCATTATCCCCCGCACTACGGGCCAGTTTTTCCATGAGCCCTTTTTGGGGCGTTTTTTCAGGGGCCACGCTTTTGATGTTATACTGCCGCTGCTGCGCCGCACCGCCACTGAATAATAATTTTTTGAGCGCATCATTACGCCTTCAAGTACTGCCTGCCCGCCTACACTCATTCTTTCCTTTTTTTTCGCCATGATAAACCCCGCTCAGGTTTCTAAAAAATAAAATGCCGCGGGCAGAATAACCCCGCGGCCCGGTTTCGGATTGTTTTTACTAACCGGTTTTTTCAGATTTTTTCTGTTTTGTTTTTGCCTTGCTCGCCCTCTTTTTAAACTTTTCCACCCTTCCGTCCGTATCGATGAATTTCTGTACCCCCGAAAAGAAAGGATGACAGGCCGAGCATATCTCCACTTTTATGTCCCCCGTGGTGCTTTTTGTCTCAAAAGTATTGCCGCACGCGCAGGTAACCTTTGATTTTGTATATTCCGGGTGAATTTCTTTTTTCATTTTTTCATCTCCTTTTTAATAAATATACGGTAAAATCAGTTTATTTTCAACCTTTAAGTTTCCATGGCATCCATAAAGGCCTTGTTTGTCTTCCTCTTGCCCATTTCCTCGGTAAGGAACTCTATAATATCCGTGGGTTTCATTTTTGAAAGCAGGGCCTTCCTTAATATCCACACTTTCTGAAGCGTAGACTGCGGGAGTAAAAGTTCTTCTTTCCTTGTCCCGGATTTGCTGACATCTATGGCCGGAAACAGCCTCTTGTCCGCGAGTTCTCTGGAAAGCACAATTTCGCTGTTGCCTGTACCCTTAAATTCCTCAAAGATAACCTCGTCCATCTTACTGCCGGTCTCAACAAGCGCCGTGGCAACTATGGTAAGTGAGCCGCCTTCCTCTATGGCCCTCGCCGCGCCGAAAAACCGTTTCGGCTTCTGGAGCGCGTTTGAATCTATACCGCCGGTAAGCACCTTGCCGCTGCTCGGCGCCACGGAGTTATAGGCCCTTGCCAGCCTTGTTATACTGTCCAGGAGTATAACGACGTCTTTTTTATGTTCCACGAGCCGCCTTGCCTTTTCTATGACTATTTCAGCTACCTGTATATGCCTGGTCGGCGCCTCATCGAATGTTGAGCTTACCACTTCGCCGTTTACGGTGCGTTCCATGTCAGTTACCTCTTCCGGCCTTTCGTCTATCAAAAGGACGATAAGATATATTTCCGGGTGATTTTCGGTTATTGAATTGGCTATTTTCTGCAAAAGAACTGTCTTTCCCGTCCTCGGCGGCGCGACAATCAGGCTCCTCTGCCCCTTTCCCAGCGGGATAAGGATATCCATCATCCTCATGGAGATATCCTTGTTCTTTGTTTCCAGTTTTATTCTTTGCTCGGGGTGAAGAGGGGTCAGGTTATCGAAAAATATTTTGTCCTTGATTTTCGAGGGCTCGTCGCCGTTAATGGTCTCTACTTTTAAAAGGGCAAAATATTTTTCCCCTTCCTTTGGAGGCCTTATCTGGCCTGCTATCATATCGCCCGTTTTCAGCCCGAATTTTCTTATCTGTGAAGGGGAGACGTATATATCGTCAGGGCCGGGCACATAATTATAATTTGACGACCTTAAAAAACCGAACCCGTCCGGAAGTATCTCAATTACTCCCTCACCATAAACCAGTCCGTTCTGCCTGCTCTGTGACTCGAGGATTCTGAAAATAAGATCCTGTTTTTTTAGCTGGTTCATTCCTTCGATTTTAAGGTCCTTCGCGATTTTCTGCAGTTCACTCACTTTTTTTCTTTTTAATTCCGAAGCGTTCATCAAAATTCAACCTCCAGGTTTTTTCGTGTAAAATTGTCGCCCGGCAGAAACAACAGGCGTTATTTGGCCTTGTTATGGCGCCGCAAAACAAATTTTGTGGATTTAAACAAGATTAGGATTTTCCTCCTGATTTGTTGTATGCTAAATATAACTTTTTTGTTTCATTTTGTCAATAAAAAAAAACAACTTCGCCGTAATACCTCAGTTACGGTAGGGGTATTATGGCTTTTGTAACCGCAGCCTTTATG
>CAZHOD010000004.1:0-21722 GCA_964534075.1 uncultured Spirochaetia bacterium | reverse complement strand
AAATACAGCTGACCGCGACTGAATTCAGGATACTGCAGGTACTTGCCGACAAAAGCGGGTGGGTGATGTCGCGGGAACACCTGCTCGATAACCTCTGGGGAAATGAAAAAGTTGTTGTTGACAGGACCATAGACGTTCATATAAAACATCTCAGGGAAAAGTTGGGCAGCGCGGGTAAAATAATTAAGAATATCAGAGGTGTGGGGTATAAAATAGAAGAATGAAAAAAACCATTTTTTTTAAGATATTTTCCGGCTACCTTATAATGGCCGGCTCCCTTATTGTCATTATTATCTTTCTGGCTTCGGGAACAATTAAAAATCATTATATAAAAACTCTGTCAAAAAACCTCGCCAGGACGGGAAAAATAATAAAAAAAGACGCGGAGGACGCCGCGGCCCGGAGCAACATAAAGAAACTCAGGGAAATAACGGCTTATTCCGCGGCCAGGACAGGTACGAGGATAACTATTATAGATAATAACGGGAAAGTACTCGCGGATTCGGAGAAAAACCCGGAGCTGATGGCAAATCACGGTTCCAGGCCGGAAATTATAAAAGCGTACAACGGGGAGGCCGGTGTTTCTGTGCGGTACAGCGACACCGTGAAAAAGGAAATGCTTTACACGGCACTGCCAATGGAGGCGGGGGAAAAACGGTATGTTTTAAGGCTCAGCTTTCTTATCGAGGATGTCGAGGCTTTGACTTACAGTTTGGTGGCAAAAATATCCATAGCTGTGATTATAATAATTGTTATTTCCCTTATCGCGGCCTATTTTATCTCAAAGAGGATATCCGGCCCGCTCAGAGAACTGAGCGGGGCGGCAAAAAAAATAGCGCTGCAGGATTTTGACGCCGCCATAGATATAGATTCCGGGGACGAGACGGGTGAGATGGCGGAAAGCTTTAATTATATGACAGGAGAGATAAAAGGGCTGTTCAGGGACCTGACCGCCCGGGAAAAACAGCTTAATACAATAATATCGTCAATAAAAGAAGGCCTGCTTGTACTGGATGAAAAAGGCCGCGTGGAGATATGCAACGACAGTTTTAAAGAGGCCGTCGGAGCCGGGTTTACCGGCTCGAGGTATTACTGGGAATGCATGCTGCCGCTGTCGCTTACCGGCCTTATAGAAAAATCACACCGCGAGCGTAAAAATATATCTTCGCAAATAGAAGCAAACGGCAGGGTGTACCTCGCCGGAATAACTTTTCTTTCCTTAAGCGGGCAGAAAGTCATCATACTTTATGATGTTACGGGAATAAAGGAGTTTGAGAATATAAAAAAGGATTTTGTGGCGAACGTATCGCATGAGCTAAAAACCCCTCTCACCGCGATTAAGGGGTTTGCCGAGACGCTGGACGGCGAAATTGAGAACAAGGACAACAAACATTACCTCGATATAATAAAAAGGCACACCGAACGGCTGATAAATATCGTGGAAGACCTTCTTTTGCTCTCAAACCTGGAAAAAAAGGGCGGGGAAAAAGAACTCGAAAAAATAAACTTTTCCGAGATTATAAAGAATTCAGCCAAAATATTCGGACAGAAGGTAAAAAAGAAGAAACTGGGCTTTGTTATTGAGGCAGAAGAGGGCCTGCCCCTTATAAAAGGCGACCTTTTCAAGCTCGAGCAGATGGTCATAAACCTGATAGATAACGCGGTTAAATATACGGACGAAGGTTACATAAAAATAAGCGCTTCGAAAAAAGGCGAAAACATAGAAATCCGCGTAGAAGACACCGGGATTGGAATGCCCGGAGAACACATTGGCAGGATATTCGAGAGGTTTTATGTTACGGACAAGTCCCGTTCAAGGAAGCAGGGCGGGACCGGCCTCGGGCTTTCGATAGTCAAACATATTGTGCTGCTCCATAACGGCAGCATAGAAGTGAAATCCGAACCGGGTAAAGGGACGGCTTTCATAATTAGTATTCCGGTTAAATAATCTTTTTAATCTGTTTTTAACACTCTTGTTACATTTTCTTAACCATTATTCGATAAAATCCGTATGACTGCGTTGGCCGGCCGGCCCGGCAATAAAATGATTTGAATAAATTGAGGAGAAAAATATGGGCGCTGTGCGGGATGATAACGAAGACAAAAATTTTATAGATAATTATATAGGGCTGGTTAAATCGATTGCGGGAAAATACGCCAAATACGGGGCGGAATTTGATGACCTTTTGCAGGAAGGAATTATGGGGCTTTTTGAGGCAAGAAAGAAATTCGACAGTACAAGGGGGGTTAAATTTTCCACATTCGCGGTCTATTTTATAAAAGGCAGGGTTCTTAGGTGCCTTCAAAAAGAAATACAAGGCCCCATGGCTATGGGCGATTTAAAACAGGAACAAATAAAAGAAGCGGTTAATGATTCCGCTGAAAGGAAAGACGGAGGAGAAAAAGAAAATTTCAGGGTGCCGCCCGGTTTTCCGGAAATGGAGCGCAGGTTGCTTGTTTACCTTTATATGGAAAACAAGAGCCTCAGGGAAATAGCGGAAATATTCGGTTATACCAGGGAAAGGGCCCGGCAGCTTAAACAAAAAGCGCTCAGGAGGCTGCGAATTAACAGCAAATTAACAGGGCCTTAATTTTTGTTTAATCAGGATTTCATATAATGCCCGTAGAAGTTAAATTAAATAATAAGTATCCTGTCGCGGCGAAGTTCGCGTGAAATATAAAAACATAAAATTTATAAAAAAAGAAAAGGAGGTGAAACAGAAAAACACGAACAATCAAAAAAAGTACAATTAACAACTTAAAAAGGAGGAAAAAGGAATGAAAAAAATTTTAACAATGGTTTTAACTCTTGTCATGGTTTTTTCAACAGCCGCCATGGCGGGAGCGGAATGGAAGATTTACGGCTATCAGTGGTTGAGGTATGCTTTTGAAACAACTCATTACCAGGGTATGGAAGAGCAGGGCGGCGGCTATTTTATGAATGACGGAACAGAAAGCGGGTTCAATATAGCCAGGACGTACCTCAGGCTTAAAGTAAAGGACAAAGCGGCCGGGTACGACGCCAAGGTCACCGTGGATATACCGAATAAAAAAGGCGGTACAAAATATGATTTCGGTATATGGCTGAAAGACGCTTACGTAACGCTTACAAAGCTTGTGCCGATTCCCGAGTTTTCGGTAAGGATAGGCGAGCAGAAAACCTATTTCGGCACGGTAGACACATGGGAATACCCCGTTACAACCAAGGCACTCGACGATTTGCTCGGCATAGTAGGCAGCCGAGGCCAGGGTATAGCCGGGCTGGGAAGAATTCCCGGCGGATGGGGAACTTATGAGTTAGGAATGTACAACGGAAACAGCTATAAAAAGCTGGAAAACAACCTCGGTAAGATGTACCTCGGAAGCTTAATGCTTGTGCCAATGGCGGGAGTAAGCATAAGAGGGTCGTATATGAGAGACGCCACCAACGCCTTTGACACGCCGGGTATGAACAGGACGGCTTCTTCTTTGGTTCTCGGCCTGGCAAACGGGCCCATCAAGTCGCATGTTCAGTATATCGTGCAGTCGGATGACGCGGCGAAAGCAGGGGGCTTGACAGGTGTTACCGAAGGTATATCCACCTTTCTTTCTTTTAAGTTAACGCCTAAATTAGCCCTTAACCTGCTCTGGGATACTTTTAACCCGGACACAGGCGCCGCGGGCGACGAGCGCAACCTTTATTCAGGCGCGATTCAGTATGACATAAACAGCGGTGTTCAGTTTCTTCTTAACGGCGAACAGATACAGGCAAAATACGGCGGGTTCGGCGTGCCGCACGAAACGACAATTATAGCGCAGATGAAATGGAAGTTCGGTAAAGAACTTTAATAACATAAAAATAGGAGGAAAAAAATGAAAAAGTTATTCAGGGTTTTACTGGCGGCTTTCCTTGTTTCGTCGCTCGCCATGGGCGCGTTTGCCTGGGACTGGCCGTGGAACAAGAAAGATGAAAACAAGCTTTCCATCCAGGGGTCCACAACCGTGCTTCCCATAGCGCAGAAAGCAGCGGAGGATTTTATGAAAGACCATCCCAATATCGAGGTCACCGTGCGCGGCGGCGGTTCCGGTGTGGGAATAGCCGCTGTTGTCGACGGCGCTGTGGACATAGGAAACGCCTCGAGGGCGATTAAGGCAAAGGAAATAATGGCGGCAAAACAGGGCGGAGTTAATCCTGTCGGCACTATAGTCGCGAAAGACGGTATTGCCGTGGCCGTGAACCCCTCAAATTCAATCAGCAGAATCTCCATAGGCCAGCTTCAGGGCATTTACTGCGGCAGTATAAAAAAGTGGAGCGATCTTGGTGGTTCTGACGAGCCTATTGTAGTTGTTTCCAGGGATTCGGCCTCAGGAACTTTCGAGGTTTTCAATAAGCTTGTTTTAAAAGGAAAAAAACTCAGGGACGACGCCATAATGACGGTTTCCAACAGGGAAGCGGCAGAAACCATCAAAAACACAAAAGGCGCAATCGGTTATATAGGGCTCGCCTATATCACGGATGATGTCAAGGTGCTTTCTGTAAACGGCGTTAAACCATCCAACAGGACTGTTGTCTCGGGTGAATACAAACTCGCGCGGCCGCTTTTTATGTATACCAATGGTGAGCCCTCGGGCCTTGCCAAAAAGTTTATTGATTTTGTAATGAGCCCTGAGGGACAGAAAATAGCAAAAGAAGTGGGATACGTACCGGTTAAATAACAAAGCAGAGAGCGTAGTTCCCTCTTATATAGTTTTTTTGGATAAAGGGCGCGGTTTACCCGCGCCCTTTATTTTATTAAGGGGACGGGACAGCAGAAAAAATTTTAACAAAAAATTAACAAATATTTAACAGTGTTTTAATTTCTATATATATAATTAAACAAACTTTTAAACGGAGAAAAAATGCAGGCAAAACAAAAAGGCATGAGAAAAAATTTTATAGAGAGGCTGCTTCCGCTAATAGCGTCGGTTTCCCTTATTTTTCTTCTCGGAATAGCCCTGACACTTATTTTTACCGCTCTTCCGGTTTTCGGTGAAGTCGGGTTTTTTAAATTTATTTTCGGAACAGAATGGAGGCCTACCTTTGACCCGCCTTATTTCGGTATTTGGCCCCTTATAGTTTCTTCTTTCATAGTAACTATCGGGGCAATATTATTTGCTGTCCCGCTCGGGCTGGCCGCGGCGATATATATAGCGGAGCTTGCATCTTCCAGGATAAAGGAAATAGTAAAACCCATACTCGAGGTATTGGCGAGTATACCGTCTGTTGTATTCGGGTTTTTCGGAATAGTTTTTGTCTCTCCGATAATACAGAAGGTTTTAGGCCTGCCCACAGGGCTTACGGGTTTTACCGCGGGGATAATACTGGGGCTTATGGCCGTGCCTACGGTTGCCAGTATAAGCGAGGACGCGATAACCGCTGTATCGAGGGATTTACGCAACGCTTCTTTGGCCCTTGGCGCGAATAAATGGAAGACAATAATAAAAGTTGTTCTCCCCGCTGCAAAATCCGGGATTTTTACCGCGGTGATACTTGGCGTCTCCAGGGCTATGGGGGAAACAATGACTGTTCTTATGGTAGCCGGCGGCGCAAGGGGCGTGCCCGGCTCTATATTCACCCCCATGCGGCCCATGACAGCCACCATAGCAGGGGAAATGGGCGAGGCAGTCGTCGGGTCAGTACATTATCACGCCCTTTTCGCCATAGGGCTCGTGCTTTTTGTTTTTAATATTGCGTTTAATATAATAGCGGAACATATAAGGGCGGGTAAGTAAAGCAAATGAAAAATATTTTTAAACACAAATTCAAAGAGCGCTTCAGCAGGATGACGCGAGACGACTGGGAACAGGAAGCGGGTTATATTGTGGTCAAGCTCGCTCTTTTGGTCATTGTGCTTTCCCTCGGAGTGCTTGTGGGATTTATATTTATAAAGGGGATTGGCATAATCGACATGGAATTTTTAACGGCATTCCCAAGGGACGGGATGTCCGCCGGCGGGATTTTTCCCGCGATTGTGGGCACCTCGCTGCTTGCCCTGGGAGCGACATTGTTCGCGCTTCCGCTCGGTGTGTTTACCGCGGTATGGCTGACGGAATATTCCAGGAACCCGAGGATGGTAAAAATACTCAGGATAGGGATTAATTCCCTGGCAGGCGTGCCGTCAATTGTATTCGGGCTTTTCGGGCTGGCCTTTCTGGTAAAATTCATGGATTTCGGAGTCTCGCTGCTTTCCGGCGCGGTTACACTGGGGATTTTGATTCTTCCCACAATAATAAGGACATCCGAGGAGGCCCTTCTTACAGTTCCGCGCGCATTCAAAGAAGCGTCGCTCGCGCTCGGCGCTACGCGGTGGGAGACGGTTTACAAGATAATACTTCCGAATTCCATTTCGGGTATACTGACAGGAGTAATACTCAGTATAGGGAGGGCAGCGGGCGAAACAGCCCCGATACTTATGACAGCGGCTACTTTTTACACATTGAGGATGCCCGACAGCCTGCTGAGCGAGGTTATGGCCCTGCCGTACCATATTTACGCGCTTATGACCGAAGGTACGCATCCCGACCAGGTAAAAATCGCTTACGGCACTGCTTTTGTGCTTTTACTTTTAGTGCTTGTAATAAATTCAATAGCCATATATATAAGAATAAGAGCGAGGAGAGCAAGAAAATGGTAGAAGAAAACTGTAACGAAAAAACAAAACTAAAGGTAAGGAATTTTAATTTTTATTACAACAAAAACACGATAGCGCTTAAAAATATAGACATGGATATCCCCCGCAACAGGGTTACCGCGATAATAGGGCCCTCGGGATGCGGTAAGTCCACTTTTTTAAGGTCCATAAACAGGATGAATGACCTTATAGACGGGACAAGAGTAACGGGAATGATGGAATTCAACGGGAAAAATATCTATGATAAGGATATAGACGTGACCCGCCTCAGGCGGAATGTCGGGATGGTTTTCCAGAAACCCAACCCGTTCCCTAAATCCATATTTGAAAACGTCGCTTATGGCCTGAGAATAAACAGGATGTTCAAAAACAACAGCGACCTTAAACAAAAGGTCGGGTCCAGCCTTAAAGAATCCGGTTTATGGGAGGAGGTCAATAAGGACATGGATAAATCGGCTTTTGACCTGTCCGGGGGGCAGCAGCAAAGGCTATGCATAGCCAGGTGCCTTGTCATAAGGCCGGATATTGTGCTTATGGATGAGCCGACCGCCTCTCTGGACCCGAGTTCGACGGCTAAAATAGAAGAGCTCATACAGGAGCTTAAGAAAAATTATACGATAATTATAGTCACGCATAACATGCAGCAGGCCGCCAGGGTGGCGGATAAAACAGCTTTTTTTATGCTGGGGGAATTGATAGAATATGACGAGACAAATAAAATGTTCACAAAACCGGATAAAAAGATAACGGAAGATTATATAACAGGAAGGTTCGGTTGAAAACTAAAGATTAAAAATGAAAGCTGAAAAGTAAAACCAAAACAGAAGAATTGAAGGTTGAGAAACTCAGGAACGGCATAAAAAGGAGGTTTGATATGATAGAAAGGCATTTTGACGAAGAACTTCAGGAGCTGAGGAAAAATCTGCTCAAAATGGCTTCGCTCGTCGATGAGGCGGTGCGGGGGGTTTTAAAGTCACTTAAAGAGAGGGACGCGGAACTTGCGGAGAAAATTATTGAAAAGGACGAGGAAATAGACATGCTGGAGATAGAAATAGACAGGCAGTGCCTCGAGCTTATAGCGAAAAGGCAGCCAATAGCCGTAGACCTGAGGTTTTTGACTTCGGTTATGAAGATAAACAATGATCTCGAACGGGTAGGGGACCTGGCAATTCATGTGGCGCGGAGGTCCATAAGCCTGGCAAAATTCAGGCCTATTAAACCGCTCATAGACATACCGGATATGACTGAAAAAGCCATGAAAATGCTTAAGGACGCGATGGCAGCGCTTGTGGAGCGGGATTCGGAAAAAGCAAGGGAAATATGCGAAAGGGACGCTGACATAGACAGAATTTATGTGCAAAATTTCAGGGAAGTGCTGACATATATGATGGAAGACAAAGAAAATATTAAGGCGGGGATACATCTCATACTTTCGGCGAAGCAGATCGAAAGGATGGCGGACCATATAACAAATATTGCCGAGGATATTGTTTACCTTGTGGAGGGAAAGACAATAAAACATCATATGGAGGAAAAAGAGGGAGGATGTTATGAGTGACAAAACAAGGGTTTTATTCGTCTGCACCCACAACAGCGCCAGGAGCCAGATGGCCGAGGCGTACCTGAATCATCTTTACGGCGGCAGGTTTCTTGCTGAAAGCGCGGGCATAGAGCCGGGAAATCTGAACCCGCTTGTTGTTCAGGCCATGAAAGAGGACGGGGTGGATATTTCGAAAAACACCGTAAATGACGTGTTTGAGTATTATAAGGCCGGCCGTCTGTACAGCTATGTCGTGGCTGTGTGTGACAAGGAAGCGGCCGAGAAATGCCCGCTTTTTCCCGGGGTGACGAGGCGGGTGCAGTGGAGTTTCTCTGACCCGTCGAAATTCACCGGCAGTGAAGAGGAAAAAATGGAAAAAATAAGGGAAGTAAGGGATGAGATAAAAGCCCGGGTTAAAGAGTGGGCTGAAAGTATATAAACTATAGCCAACACAGAACCGGAACATGATGTTCAATTTGGCGTTATTTAAAAAGCCTTAGATAAGTATCGAGCACAAATATTCTGTTTTTTGACTGGCCTGTAATTTCTTTTAAAATACCTGCTTTAAGGAATTCATCTATAAGCCTGGAAGCTGTGGCAAACGCGACATCAAGGAATTTTGCGGCGTCAGCAATACTTATGGCAGGCTCCGCGAATAATTTCAGTAATAACCTGTTGGCAAGCTTGGTTCTTTTTCCAAAACCCAGTATTTTTTTGTCATATTCTTTTCTTAGGCGTAAAATTGCCTGCAGTGTTTCCTTGCCGTTTTTTGCGGTATCTATGACGCCTGAAAGAAAAAAATTAACCCATTGATCTATATTTCCCGACGCGCGCACCATAGTAAGGGCATCATAATACGAACCTTTATGCCTTTCAAAAAATGCGGATAAATACAAAGCGGGTTTTTGAAGAAAGCCAAGCTCCACAAGCTGTAGGGTTATCATCAGCCTGCCTAATCTGCCGTTTCCGTCGCAGAATGGGTGTATGGTTTCGAACTGATAATGGCTCAAAGCGATTTTAATAAGTTTTGGTGTTCCGAGGCCCCTGTTGTGCCAGAAATTTTCAAGGTCTGAAAGTAAATCAGGAAGATAATCCCAATGAGGAGGGACAAAAAACGCGTCTCCCGGGCTTGAGCCGCCAATCCAGTTCTGGCTCTTTCTTATCTCTCCCGGATATTTTTTAGCGCCGCGTACCCCGGCCATTAATTTGGAGTGTGTTTCCTTGAGAAGCCTTATTGAAAGCGGCAGATTGGAGAGTTCTTTTATCGCGTGGGTTAAGGCATATATATAATTATGAACTTCTGCCCAGTCATCGCGCTTTTCCGGATTTACCTCGGATTGCGGCATAATGACTTCATCAATATCAGTCCTGGTTCCCTCTATTCTGCTTGAAATAGTGGCTTCTTTTAAGACGTGCATTTTTATAAAAAAATCAACATCAGGGACCAGGTCGGAATACGCGTTTAATTCGCCAAGGAAGCGCATAGCTTCTTCTAACTGCAAAGTAATGTTTGGGTCAGACCAGGTAAAGGGTGTATTTATAAATGAAGGTAAAAAACACTTATATTCTTCATCTTTATTGGGATAAATGGTTTTATATGTGCCTGAATTATACATAATGCTCTCCGGTTTTATAAATAATATCACTTAATGGCAGAAATGTCAATATGGGTTATTGTATTTTAAATTAAGCAACGAACTTACAATATGATGAGTTTAAACTTTAAGGGTTTTTATTATAAAAAAAGTGTAGTTTTGTAGTAACGTCTCAGTTATGGTGGCGCATTTCGGTCTTTGTAGGCGCAACCTTTCAGGTTGCGGTAGTTAAAGGCACGCAGCCATAAAGGCTGCGGTTACAAAAGCCATAATACCCCTACCGTAATTGAGGTATTACGTTTTGTAAAGGGTTCAGCTTGACACAGGCTATAAAATATGATATATGATTATTGTAGCGAATGAGATAATCTGAAAACCGGAGTTGCTTATGAAAGTAAAACTCAGCGAAATAGCAGATGTTCAGACAGGCTATATAAAGCGTAATTCAAAGAAACCGGCTGAACCCATTACTGTATCAATGATACAGTTGCGCAATATAAAAGTCAATGGAGCTATAGAATATGAAAACCTTAAACCGGAGGAGATAAACACTAAAGACAGGTACCCGAAACTGTTTCCCGGCGATGTGATATTCGCGGCAAAGGGGAGCAAGAGAAGCGCCGGGGTTATTAACAGGGAACTTATAGACACTACGGCATCCAATCATTATCTTATTATAAGGATAAGAAATGGATTTACAGGCAGGATACTGCCTGAGTACCTCGCGTTTTATCTGCGGCAGAAACCGGCCATGGAATACTTTGAGCTGTGCGCAGCCGGCTCGCATATTCCATTTGTTTCGGCGGGGGCGCTGAAAGAGCTTGAAATTATAGTTTTGGACAAGGCGAAGCAAACACAGCTTGTTGAACTTGAGCGGTTAATGACAAAGGAGAGGCAGTTATCTGATAAACTGAATAAAATGAAAGACGGATATCATAAACAGGTTTTGGCAGGCATGATTATGGGAGGGCGAAATGACAGCTAAAGAAAAAAACGGTAAAAATTCAAAGTCTGTAAAACCGGTGTTTATTGGAAAAGTTGGAATTGGAAGGCTGACAGAAACGGCAAGCGGAATTGGTGGTCAGAAAGGTGGTCAGAAAGGTGGTCAGAAACTGACAGAAAGGCAATTGAAGATAGTTAAAAAAATACGTAAAAATCCGAAGATAACACGAAAAGGGCTTGCTGAAAGCTTAAATATTAATCCATCTGCGGTTCAGAAGCACATAGATGGTTTAAAGAAAAAAAGAGTAATCAAAAGAATCGGCGGGGACAGGGGCGGATACTGGGAAGTGAAAGTGACCAATAAATAGTCAATGTGTTCATTGAAAATGTGATTCAGCGCGTCACGAATTACATTGTAGCCACGGTCTTTGGGCTGCGCAACGGCGTAAAACGTAAAGACGCCAATGACGCCAAAAGATTTATGACTCAAATGAGCCGGAAATGAGCCAAAAGTACTTTAAAGCAGGGTTTAACCCGACACATACCAGATAAACCGGACGATGTCCGATATGTCTGTTATGTGTGCGATACAAGTATTGGCTCGAATCGGCCATAAAGTTCTGCAGGCTTTAGCCTGCGCAAAGGAGGCGGTTTTTATGGTAATGCGTGATGAATATATGGATATGTGGCCGCATCTTAACAGGATGGCGGTGGTTATACGGCATAAGAGGGCTCTTTATGACTGGCTGAACAATGCAGATCCTGAAAATCCTGTTGACCCGGATAAAGAGCGGGATGATAACGGAACCGTATACCTGCTGCAGCTTGTTGATATGATGGATGAGTGGGAGGCGGAGCTGAAGAAGGTTTACAAAAAAATCTTTGAAGCAGAGCTGTGGAGCTGGATAAGAGATGACACAAAATGGCCAAAAGACAGAACATGGAATAAATTCTGCGAGTTTTTTGAGTACGAGTTTATTTCTACCATAGTGGATATGGATGAGGAAACAGAGATATATGAGGATGATGTTTAGGAGTAAAATGAATTTGCCCTTATCCCGGCGCAGAGGAGCCAAAGGTACTTTTTCTTATTGAAAAGTAATACTGAATGGACTAAAAAGGAGTTATTGTATGATTGAAAATGCAAAACCAGGCAGGAACGAACCGTGCCCGTGCGGCAGCGGGAAAAAATACAAAAAATGCTGCTTGGCTGCAGATGAACTGAAAGCCCGTGCTTTAATGGAACAGGCAGAGGCGGCATTCCTGGAAAAACAGGAAAAGGAAACGCGGCCGGTGGCAAATTTAAAACAGGAGTACCAGGAGGCAATGCAAATAATGGCCGACTGCTTGGATGAAGCAATGATGAGCGGCAAAGAAATTGACAGTCTGAAAGATGAAGAGAGCAAAATGACGCAACTATACGAAAAATTTGTGTTCTCAAGGCATTACGGTAATTTTTTTACGGATTATATGGTGCTTGACTGCGGGGTTGGGGATCCGGAGAAAACAGTCGCCCAGAGGTTCATTGAAAGCGGCATAGGGGAGAGGACCTCGGATGAGCTGGAGCAGAGAATAAAAGACCTGTCCGACAGCTCTTATAGTTTTTATGAAGCCCTTATAGTTAGGGTTAAATCGGCGGAGCTCATTGATATTTTTTCCAATAAAATACAAATCGTCCGATGGGATGATTCTGAACCGGGCCCGCCATTCGGGAGAAAGGACATTATATTTGCAAGGATAGCAGGAAGCAATGGGTCTGAAAGGGTGATAGGGGATTATTTTAATTTTGGAGGTGCGGATAGGGACTTTTTCGGAGAAAAAATGGAATGTTATCTGGATGAGTACACGGATAAATATCCGGAGCGGCGATTGGGGAAAGATTTTGATGAATTATACACAGACGCAAGAAAAATGATGTTTCCTTTGATACTGGAGGATGTTTTTACGATGTTAAAGGCCCTGGTTGATAAGAACAAGCGTGGAAGTGAGGGCGGTACAAGATAAAATGCAGCGAGCACGGATTGCCGGAACCGGAATTCAGCGTTTCCGGTGATGACATCCTGACGACAGTCAGAAGAGACATATATACGGAAGAAATGATGAAAAAAACCGGGTTAAATGAAAGGCAGATAACAGCCGTTAAATATGTAAAATTGAATAGAAAAATAACAAATATGCAATATCAAGAAATAAACGAGGTGTCTAATAAAACCGCATATTTGGAATTAAAAGCAATGATTAAATTGGGGTTTTTTGAATCTAAGGGAAAAGGCAAAAGCGTAATGTATGTAATGAAAAGGTAATGAAAGATGTTAAAGTAATGAAAGGAAAATCAAACGATTTATTGGGCTGTCAATTTGTTCATTGAAAATGTGACGCAGCGCGTCACGAATTGCATTGTAGCCACGGTCTTTGGGCTGCGCAACGGCGTAAAACGTAAAGCCGCCAATGACGCCATGAGGAAATCGAGCTATTTGACAGATTTTTGAGCGAAAATAGGACGGGATAAAGGATACAATTAGGATTAGGACGGGACAATATCAAAACAAAATTGTCTTAAGCTTGTCTCAAGTGTGTCCTAAGTGTGTCTAAAGTCTGCCCAAAGTAGAAATAATGATAGTGCCGAAAAGGGTTTACAAAGGGCTCAAAAAAGATTGGGCTCATAAAGGGCTCAAATTGAGCCGTTTGATCGTAGGAGTCGAACCGCTGCCTGACAGGTGCGGCGGGTGGTTCGAAACCGACGGAAAGATAGTTATATTTTTGTATTTTAATAGCAGGACTTGATTTTGCCCGCATATGGGCGTGGGTGTTGGATTGGGATTCAGCTTTACGCTGGAGATCATGGTCGCCCTGTCAACAGAGGCGGAAATGCATGTTGGAACAGGGGTGATAACTATGGTTAAGGTTTTAATTCTTATGGCGGGAACTGCGCTGCATGGATTCGTTTTTGTTTGCTTGTAGGGGAGCACCTACGTGTGCTCCCGCAGTCGGAAGTTCAAGCACCAGTATCAGCGGCATGGCCGTTTAATATCGGGAATAAGCGCAGGGGGCCCAAAGCCTCTTGTTTAAAAAGTAGATATAATTTTTTTTTTAGAAGGGAGTGAGTCATGTTTGAATTAATTGGAAAAATTGTGTCAATTCCAGTGCTGATCTTGACGATATACCAGTTATACAAAAAAATTATTTATCCCAGGATGCAAAAAACTAAGCTGCATAGATTTTATCAATTGGTTAAAGAATGGTTTGATGAAATTGATAAAAATCTTGATAATCTTAATTTGAATTTAATATATAGTCTTGAAAACAAAGTAGATGATTACATTAAGGATAATAACTTAGAAATGTTCAAATTTAATCTGAATAAAAAATTTATGGCCCGATATCTAAAATTTGTGGGATTGAAACCTGAGTTGTGTAGTGACAAAGTACAGTTTGCAAAATATTCGCGATTTGAATCAGGGATACTATATTTGAGCACATTCTGGGGGATTGTACGGGGAAACTTTTATAGATTTTATAGTAATTATAAGGATTCTTCAAAAGAAACGAATTTTGGCGATGTAGAAATGCCGATTAAAATGTTAAAAATGTATTTAAAAATTAAGACTGTTTAGAGGCGCATATGAAGGAGATTAAAAATGGAAGATATTTATACGAATGTCCTTAATTCTTTAGATAAATGTTGAAAGAATTCTAATTATATGGAGGTATAAAATGACTGAGAAAATTCACCAGAAAGAAATCAATGAGACGCTATGGAAGGCGTGTGATACGTTCAGGGGGACTATAGATCCTACTCAGTATAAGGATTATATACTTGTGTTTTTGTTTCTTAAGTATCTGAGCGATTTGTGGAAGGATGCTAAGGTTGAGTATGAAAAACAATATAAAGGTGACAAGGAAAGAATTAAACGCAAACTGGAGCGGGAGCGGTTTTATCTGCCGGATCATTGTACTTATGATCATATATATGGAAAACGTGACCAGAATAATATCGGTGAGATAATAAACAAGGCGCTTGAAGAGATAGAAGACCGCAACAAATCAAAATTGGATGGAGTATTCCGCAATATTGACTTTAATTCTGAAGCCAACCTTGGACAGGTAAAGGACAGGTGCAGGCGGCTTAAACATTTAATAGAGGATTTTGCCAATCCGAAACTTGATTTCAGGCCTTCAAGGATAGGGAACGGTGACATAATAGGAAACGCGTATGAATACCTCATTTATCGTTTTGCGAGCGACGCGGGAAAAAAAGGAGGGGAGTTTTATACGCCGGCAGAAGTTTCTATTCTTCTTGCAAAATTACTCAAACCCAAAGCAGGAGAAAGATTGTATGACCCTTCTTGCGGCTCCGGATCGCTTCTTATTAAAATGGCCAAAGAGATAAAAAGTAATGACTATTCTGTTTACGGGCAGGAAAATAATGGTTCCACATGGGCATTATGTAAGATGAATATGTTCCTGCATGGCATTGACGGCGCGAAAATTGAGTGGGGCGACACGCTTAATAACCCGCTGCATATTAAAAACGATGATTTAATGCGCTTTGATGTTGTTGTTGCTAATCCGCCATTTTCTCTTGACAAATGGGGAGCGGAAAACGCTGCCGGAGACAGGTATCGAAGGTTTGAGCGCGGCGTACCGCCAAAAAGCAAGGCAGATTATGCTTTTATTCTCCATATGATTGCCTCTATGGTTGAAGATAAGGGCAGGGTGGGAGTTGTGGTGCCGCACGGTGTACTGTTTCGGGGAGGCAGTGAAGGCAGGATACGCCGGGCGCTGACAGAGGAAAATAAACTGGACGCAGTCATTGGGCTGCCCGCAAATCTTTTTTATGGTGTAGGTATACCCGTGGTTATTCTTGTATTCAGGCAGGGGAGGAAGAAAAAGGATGTGTTGTTTATAGACGCGAGCAGGGAGTTTGAGAAGCAAAAGACAAAAAACGTACTCCTGCCGGAACATATTGAAAAGGTTGTAAAGGCGTATAAAGGATATGAAACTATAGATAAATATGCTTATAAGGCATCTTTGGATGAGATCAAAGAGAATGAGTTCAACCTGAACATACCGAGGTATGTTGATACATTTGAACACGAAAAACCGATTGATTTAAAAAAGACAGAGAAGGAAATTGAGGAAATTGAAGCGGAACTTGCAAAAGTAAAAAAAGAGATAGCACAAAAATTGAAGGAGCTTATTTAAAAAATGACACGCGGGGAACAGAGGATTTTAGTGGTAAAGATTATATAAGTCAATTACCAATGCAGGAAGTAAAAATAAGACAATGAAGGAAGCGAAACTAATACAAAGCAGGAAGCAAAAACTTGACAAAAGCGGAAGTTGTTGGTAAAATTTACTTGTAAACAATAATAATGGAGGTTATTCAGTTTGAAAAAAGCCTACTTACCAAGAATAGCCGATAAATTGTTAAAAAACGCGCTGGAGAGCGCAGGCGCAGTATTGATTGAAGGGCCTAAATGGTGCGGTAAAACGCGCACTGCTGAAGAGATGGCGGCAAGTCGTCTTTACATGCAAGATCCGGACAAGAGTGAGTCCTATTTGCTGGCAGCGGACACAAAGCCTTCTTTGCTCCTGCAGGGCAGCACGCCTCGGCTGCTTGACGAATGGCAGACTGCACCTGTTCTATGGGATGCTGTGCGTTTCGCCGTGGACCGGCGCGGGGAAAATGGTCAATTCATCCTGACCGGTTCCGCTGTGCCTGTAGACAACGCCGTGAAGCATTCGGGAACAGGGCGCATTTCGCGAATTCTTATGCGGCCTATGAGCTTGTTTGAGTCAGGGGAATCCGGCGGCGGAGTTTCATTACAATCCCTTTTTGACGGCGTCAGTAAAATAGAAAGTTTTTCGACTATATCCATTGAGAAACTGGCATTTTGTCTTGCGCGCGGAGGATGGCCGGCGTCGGTAGGCAGGGAAGAGAAGGCAATACTGCGCCGCGTATATGACTATGTGGACGCCGTGATTAATAATGATATTTCCAGAGTGGATGACGTGGAGAAGAACCCGGCTCGGGTGCTGGCGCTTATGCGCTCCCTTGCGAGGAATACTTCGACCATGGCTGCCATTACAACTATCCGTGATGACATTGGAGCAGACGAGAAAAGCCTGACAGAAAAGACCGTTTCAAGTTATATGAACGCACTGCGCCGCCTGTACGTTATTGAGGATCTCCCCGCATGGGGACCGGCGCTCCGTTCAAAAACGGTTATTCGTACCTCGCCGAAGCGTCATTTCGTTGATCCGTCTATTGCCGCTGCGGTTTTGAGGGCGGCGCCGGATGTGCTTTTGAAGGACTTTAAGACCTTTGGCCTGCTGTTTGAGTCGCTGTGCGTCCGCGACCTGCGGATATATGCGCAAATCCTGGATGGAGAGGTGTTTCATTATTACGATAAAAGCGGATTGGAAGCTGACGCGGTAATCTGCCTGAAAGACGGCCGCTGGGCCGCGGTTGAGATCAAAATGGGCGCAAAAGAGATTGAAAAAGCGGCAAAGAACCTGCTTGCGCTCAAAGAGAGGATTGACGCCGACAAAATGCACGAGCCCTCTTTTTTACTGATTGTCACGGCCGGAGAACCGGCCTACCGCCGCGACGACGGTGTGTTTGTGGTGCCGATAGGGTGTTTACGGGAATAACGTGCCTATTATTAAGCTGCTGATCCGGAAAAGACAGAGATAGAAAATTGAAGGTTGAAGAGGAACTTGTTGAGGTTAGAGGGAAGATAAAGAAGATGATGAAGGAATTGGGTGTTTAAAAAGATAGTGAAGGAGGCAGGAAAATGCCGTTGCCGATAAGGACTGAAGAATTATTCAAAGGTTTAACCGTAGAGTCTGACAGACTGGATTATAAGGAAGGTTTTGATCCGGAAAAAGCCGCACAAACGATATGCGCTTTTGCGAATGACATCAATAATATCGGCGGCGGGTACATAGTTTTCGGAGTGAAATCCGCAGACGGAGCTCCGGAATTGCCTCCCGCAGGGCTGAAAGAATCACAGGTAGAGGCTTTCCAGAAAAAAATAATTGAAGCCCGGCATAAGATAATGCCATTTCCGCAGGTAGTTGTATCGCCTGAAACATATCTGAAAAAACGTATTCTGGTTTTTTGGGTGCCGGGAGGAGAAAACAGGCCGTATAAAGCGCCAATAAGTTATACCGGAACTGAAAAAACTTACTATATCAGGCGGCATTCAACTACAGTAAAAGCAAACCAGCAGGAAGAAAAACAGCTGCTGGAAATATCGGCGCGCATCCCGTTTGATGACAGAATAAACCATAATGCCGATATGCGCGATATGAAACGGGATATAATACTGCAATTTTTGAAAGACAGCGGGAGCGGATTATATGAAACGGCAAAAAACGTATCTGTGCCGGAGCTTTGCAGGTTATTGCAGGTTTGCAGAGGTTCAAAAGAGAATGTAAAACCAATAAACGCAGGACTGCTGATGTTCTCGGACGACCCGGAAGAGTTTTTCCCCGGAGCGAGGATTGAGATAGCCGAGTTTGAAGATATAGAAGGAACCGGCAGGAAATTTACAGAGAAAGTTTTTAAAGGGCCCATACACAGGCAGTTGAAGGCCGCTCTTGAATATATCAGGAATATGGTGTTGAAAGAAAATATCAGGAAAATACCGGGTCGTGCCGAGGCCGAACGGATTTTTAATTATCCGTATCAGGCAGTAGAAGAGATACTGGCAAATGCCGTATATCACCGCGGTTATGACCTGCGGGATCCGATAGAAGTAAATGTATTTCCGGACAGAATGGAATTTGTGTCAAAACCGGGTCCGATGCCCCCCGTCAACAACAATGATCTGAAAAAAACCAGAGTTCCTGTCAGAGAATATAGAAACAGAAGGTTGGGGGACTTCCTGAAAGAACTTGATATGACAGAGGCAAAAGGCACGGGGTTCCCAGAAATCAGACGGGCGTTGAAAGAAAACGGGTCTCCGGGCCCAGGATTTGAGACAAATAAAGACAGAACATACTTTTTGGTAATTTTAAAACCGCATAAGTTATTTGCCGGGTTAAAAATAAAAGAAACTAAATCAGGCATGGGTTCGGAGCTGTCCCAAGTCGGCACTAAGTCGGCACTAAGTCGGCACCAAGTCAATCTGGATGAAAGCGAAATCATAAAGGTGTTGAAATTTTGCATTGATTCAAAAAGCGCAATGGAAATGATGGCTCAATTTGAATGGAAAGACAGGACAAAATTCAAAAATAAATACATCAAGCCGCTGATAAAATTAAAACTGCTGAATATGACCATACCCGACAAACCGAGCAGTTCCAGACAAAAGTATATAACAACACAGAAAGGCATGAAAGTACTTGAAAAGGCAAAACAGATATGAGTGTAATTGTGAGCAATGACTGCTGATTTATGTAAGTTTGGATATATACATATTTGGTTTTATCTGCGGAATTAAAGAGAATGATTTTGAAAAACCGATTGATTTAAAAAAGACAGAGAAGGAAATTGAGAAGGTTGAAGCGGAGCTTGTAATAGTAAGAAAAGAGATCGCAGATCGGATGAAGGAGTTTATTTAAGAAAATGACATGCGGGGAACAGAGGATTTTAGTGGTAAAGATTATATAAGTTAATTACCAATGCAGGAAGCAAAAACGTGACAAATACGGAAGTGATTAGAAGCTGACGCGGTAATCTGCCTGAAAGACGGCCGCTGGGCTGCGGTTGAGATTAAAATGGGCGCAAAAGAGATTGAAAAAGCGGCAAAGAACCTGCTCGCGCTCAAAGAGAGGATTGACGCCGAAAAAATGCACGAGCCCTCTTTTTTACTGATTGTCACGGCCGGAGAACCGGCTTACCGCTGCGACGACGGTGTGTTTGTGGTGCCGATAGGGTGTTTACGGGAATAACGCGTCTATTATCAAGTCGTTGATCCGGAAAAGACAGAGAAGGAAATTTAGGAAGTTGAAAGCGGAACTTGTTGAGGTGAAGGGAAAGATAAAGAAAATGATGAAGGAGTTGGGTGTTTAGTATGAATTGTGCGAGGAAAGAGGGCTATTGATGACAAGAATAGTTGCATCTATTAATAAGGAAACCCTTGAGCATATATGTACACAGATTGGCGTTACTGCAGCTTTCCTAGCTGAGAGGACAGAACAAACAGAGGAAAGAATTTGTTCGTGGCTGGATATAAAGAATGACGATTTTCCTACAATCAATCAAGCTAAAAGTGTTGCAAAAGCTCTTAAAGTACCTTTGGCCGGACTATATATGAGCAAGGAGAATATACCCATTCAGAAGTTACCCAAACTGCGCAATTTGAGAACTTTGTCTGGTGCGGAAACAATGGATGACAGTGCCATAAACCTCGCAGTTGCCGAGCTTATACGTTATCATGATTTCATGATTTCTTCGGAATCTGATATGGAAATTGAGAGTGCAAAACTTTCGTTACCTGCCATTTCAAAAAATGCAAGTGTTATAGGTTATTCGAAAATTATCAGAGAATTTTTTAATATAGAGTTGAACGAACAATTCAAATTGACATCTCCACGGAAGTTTTATTTATATGTTCGCCAAAAGATTGAAAATAAAGGTGTTTTTGTACATTGTTTCACAGGCGTTGATGTGGAAATAGCTCGTGGGATTTCTATATACAACGACACTGCTCCTATTATCGGCATCAATGGCAATGACAGACATCCTGCTAAGACCTTTTCGATTGTACATGAGTTGGTCCATATTTTAAAGCGACAGTCCACCTTCTGTAACGAAATGTTCTCTTCATTTTCTAATAAAAATGAAGAAGTTTTTTGTAATGCTGTTGCCGGAGAGACGCTTATTCCGAAAGCTTCACTAGATGTGTATCTGACAGCAAAAGATATTAGCGCTATTAGCCTAAGTGAGATTAATACTATTGCAAAACGGTATAGTGTAAGTAAGGAAGTTGCCGCGCGAAGGTTGTTTGATACGAATTGGGTTACAAAAGATAAATACGATACGATCGCAAACGAAATTCATCAGAACTTTTTGGAGGAACGCGAAGCAGAGAAAATTGCACGGAAAGAAGGTAGAGGTCGAAAAATACCAAAAAATGTAAGTAGAGAGGCAATAGACAAGACAAGTTCAAATCTCTGTAAGATTTTGTCTGTGGGATATAATGAGGGATATTTTAGTAAACAGGATGTTTCTGGTTATTTGGGAATAAAGGAAAAACATATTAAGAAATTCCTTGCAGAGGTTGGAAAATGGTAACCGAAAATCATGCAGAGCAGATGTCACTGATACCTTTGCCATATCGATATATAATGGATGTATGCTCAATAATATCGCAAAAGTCAGACGAGCCTCATCGACGCAGCGTGTACAGCTCGTTATGGCAAAATATTGACGGATTGATAAAGGAAGGGGAAATAGTTATTTGTTCTGAAATTAAGGATGAAGTTGAAGATGAACACCTGAAAATATGGTTGCAGCAAATCGGGTGTCAGTCATTAGATGTTGATGTGGTAGTTCAACAAAATGTAATAAAAATAGTAAACGAACATCCGAAATTGCTAGATTTTACAAATATGAAATCATCCGGGGATGCTTTTCTCATAGCAACTGCAATGAAGTATGGAATCGCTATTATAACAGAAGAAAATAAGGACTCTCCAAAGAAGATACCGAAGATTTGTGAGGCATATAATATTCCTTGTTACAACGTGACTGAACTTGCAGAAAAGGAAGGGTGGTCATTTTGAATCATAGCATCGTATGCTAAATTTTAATGTCGTATAAAATATGTTTAATTGAAAACAGGAGGAATAATATTTATGGAAAAACTTGTATTAAACAATGGTTTTTGGCTATTTCTTGGAATAATTGTTGGGGCTTTATTAGAGTGGCTGCTTTGGTTTTTGCAAAGCAGATCACAACAAAAGAAAAGTAATAATGAAAAACAATCTATTAGAAGAAACCTGTTAATTTCTATTTTATCCGAAGCTGAAATTAACAAA
>CAZHOD010000003.1:951-24254 GCA_964534075.1 uncultured Spirochaetia bacterium | reverse complement strand
GTCGACAAGAAAAATGCCAATATAGGCAGAGTGAATACGGAAATTATAAAAATGCTGGAACCTTATAAGAAAGAATATTCGGAAATCAGGTTTGAAACAGGCGGCGAATTCGAGGCCATGAACGAGGCGTTCGCGGACCTGGCAAAAGCCTTTGTTGTGGCGCTGGCCTTAATATTTATTATCCTTGCCACTCTTTTCAATTCGCTTGTCCAGCCCCTTGTTATTATGCTCGCGATACCGCTCGGGTTCATAGGTGTTGTTTATACTTTGGTTCTTCACGGCCAGCCCGTTACTTTTATGGCATTTATGGGAACGGTCGGGCTTGCCGGTGTTGTTGTCAATAATTCCCTTATACTTGTGAAGTTTATAAATAACCACCTCGCGGAATTCAAGGATAAGAATAAAGCGGTAATAGAAGCGGCCAAGATTCGATTAAGGCCGGTCATACTTACCACTATAACGACTTCGGTCGGGCTTTTTCCGCTTGCTTACGGGTGGTTCGGCGGGGACGACCCTTTTTTACAGCCCATGGCGCTTGTATTCGCGTGGGGGCTGATATTCGCCAGCACAATAACGTTATTTATAATACCGAGTTTTCTTGTAATAGCTAACAACTTAAGGGTGAGCGTCAAAAGGGCCCTGGGAAAAGAAAACAAAAGCGATTATTATTTATTTAAAGAGAGCGGCCTGCTTAAAGGCGCGGTAAAGAAAACTGTATCCGGAAAGAAAAGAAAATAATTTTACCGCGGGGTGTACGGTAAAATTAAGGGAGGAAAAAATTAAATTTATAAAATTTTTCGCGCGGAAAAACATTTTTGTAAACCTTCTGGCCGTTTTTATGGCAGTATCCGGTATCGTTGTTTTTATTATTTCTCCCAAGGAATCCCTTCCGGAAATAAGATTCGGCGTGGTTACCGTAACTACGGCTTATCCCCAGGCAGCGCCGCAGGAAGTTGAAAAATTAATAACAATACCCGTGGAAGAGGCGGTCGATGGCATAAAAGGAATCGATGAAATAACCTCAGCTTCCAGCGAAGGTATTTCCGGCGTAATATTAAAGCTTAAGCCCGGGCCCGGTAATGAGGACGAAGTTATTAATAACATTAAAAACGCGGTAAACGGAATTACCGGCATGCCGGATGAGGCAGCCGAACCGGAAATAACGGAACTTTCAACCGGAGAGTTTCCCGTTATACAGGTGGCTGTATCCGGGGCAGGGGGGTACGGTGAATTAAAACAAACAACGGATATACTGGAAAACAGGATACTGAAAATAAAAGGCGTTTCTTCGGTTGAAAAAGCCGGTTACAGGGACAGGGTAATAAGAGTGAAGGTGAGCGGGGACAAATGCCGGGAATACGGCCTGAGTATATTCGATTTTATAAACGCGTTGAGCAAAAGGGATATTGCCGTGCCAGCGGGCACAAAAGTTTTTAACGGTTACGACCACACTGTCAGGGTTTTGGGTGAAATAAAAAATGAACGTGATATAGGGAATGTTATAATAAGGTCGAATGAGGCGAACAAGTATATCCGGGTCAGGGATGCCGGCAGGGTGGCCGGGGGTTTTGAGGAAGAAGACTATTACATACAGGCCGGCGGGAAACCGGCTGTTATTTTGACAGTACTTAAAGCGCAAAACGAGGATAGTATAAGGATAGCCCGGGAAATAAAAAAAATATGTTCCTCTGTAAAACAGTCCGTGGGCGGGGAGGCGGACATAAGTTTTACGAATGACTCTTCGCTTTTTATAAAGGACAGGCTCTCGGTGGTACAATCCAACGGACTGCTTGGCGCGTTTCTTGTACTTCTTGTCCTTCTGACGATGCTGCGTTTCAGGGTAGCTTTGATGACAGCCGTCGGCCTGCCTGTGGTATTCGGCGCATCCCTGCTTGCCATGAACCTTCTTAATATAAGTTATAACATGCTTTCCCTCTTCGGTTTTGTGATGGTTATCGGGATACTTGTAGACGATGCCATAGTTGTCGGGGAGAATTCCTACAGGTACATTGAAAAAGGTAAAAAGCCGTTTGACGCCGCGGTTGCGGGGGCATCCGAAATGTTTATTCCTGTCACGGCATCCGTAGCAACGACCATAGCCGCGTTTTTTCCTCTTCTTTTCGTAGGCGGGGTGCTCGGCGGGTTTTTAAGGCCCATCCCCGCCGTGATAATAATCGCGGTCATTATATCGCTTATAGAATGCTATTTTATACTTCCCGCTCACATAGCTGATTTTGTCAAAAAAACCGGAAAAAAAGGATTTTTGGATAAGATTCAGGACAATACAAACAGTTTTTTAAGGGAAAAATATTTATTCCTGTTGAGCCGGGTTCTCGACAGGAAAATAATTTTTATAACCGCGGCTTTTTTACTGCTGGGGGCTTCTGTTTTTCTGGGGTTCAGCAACGGGTTTTCATTTTTCAGTTCAGAGACCGACGAGATTTCCGTAAAAATAAAAACAGAGCCGTCGGTTTCGCTTAAAGGTACGGAAAAAGCTGTTCTTGAGCTGGAAACCGCTGTAAGGAAAACTGTCAGCCCGGAGGATTTAAGGGAAATTCATTCATATGCCGGGTACAGGGGAGGGGGAACATCGCCGCCGGACATACGCCCCGATATAGGCGTGATAAAAGTATTTCTTAAACTGCGGACAGAGCGGAAAACAAAAGACGCGCAAAAAATAATATCCGATTTGAGAAAAAAAATAAAAATGCCGGAAAAAGTTATTAGTATAAAGGTGGAGGGCGTAAGGCGCGAAGGCGGGCCCGCGGGAAGCGATGTCGATATAGCGCTTACAGGGAGTTCTTACAGGCAGCTTGAAAAGGTATCAGAGGATGTAATCAGGCAGATAAAAGGAATAAAGGGCATCAGGGAGCTTTCCGCCGATTTTGAGAGAGGAAAAAAAGAAATACGATTTATTATAGACGAAAAAAAGGCCGCCCGGGCAGGGGTTCCCCTTAATAATATAGGCACAATGCTGAGAAGCGCCGTGGCGGGGGTTACGGTAGAGACAATAAGGGACGGAGGAGAAAACATCGATGTTATAGTTATTGCCGAGGATGATTATATAAAGTCGGTGGAGGGCCTTTTAAAGTGCCCGGTGCCGAACAGGCGGGGCCGGGAGATACCGTTAAAACAACTGGTTTCTGTTGGAAGGGGATACAGTTATGCCGCGCTAAGGCACAGGGACGGCGGCCGGGCAATAAGCATAACCGGGTCAGTGGACAGGGAAAAGGCGGATATACGAAAGGTAAATACGGAAGTCAAAAAGGCGCTTGAAAAAATCCGTGAAAAATATCCCGCTGTCGATTTCAGGTTAAAGGGCGAATACAAAGAAATGCAGGAAAGGTTCAGGGACCTTGGGATTGCGTTTCTTGCCGCTGTTTTTATTATATACATTATACTCGCGTCGCTTTTTAATTCACTTACTCAGCCCTTTATAGTAATGCTGGCCATACCGTTCGGTTTTATGGGGGTAATGCTGACTTTATTTGTTCATTCAATGCCGGTTTCATTCGGGGCTTTTATGGGGTTTGTCGGCCTTTCCGGCGTGGTGGTCAATAATTCCCTTATACTGAACGATTTTATAAATAAGGCAAGAAAAAAAGGAATGGCCGCGAAAAAAGCGGTTGTGGAGGCGGCAGGGACAAGGGTGCGCCCGGTTGTTTTGACAACGGTTACGACCGCCGCCGGGCTTTTGCCCCTGGGTTACGGTGTTTTCGGCGCGGACGACCCGTTTTTAAAACCCGTGGCGCTTGTATTCGCGTGGGGCCTGCTTTTTTCCGCGATTGTTACGCTTTTTATTGTGCCGGTTTTTTATATGCTGATAAAAGGAAGGGGAGCGGAATAAAATTTTTTTTATATACATTATTAAATTAAATTAATTATGTAAAGAACAGCCGTTTGTCCTCTTTAGATCAAAAAGAGGAGGAGGCGAACGTTTCTTATTTATATATAGTCGATTCGATTTTTATTTCCACACGCCTGTTTTTGTTGCGGCCCGCGGCTGTTTTGTTGGCGGCTATGGGTTTTGACGCGCCGTAACCTACGGTATTGATCCGGCCTTCTTCCATATTAAGCAGGTTTACCATGAAAAATTTGACCGCTTCCGCCCTTGCTTTGGAAAGTTTTTTATTTGTCGGGTATTTGCTGCTTTTGGGTTTTAAGTTATCGGTATGGCCGGCAACGGTAATTTTAGATTCGGGGTATTTGGACAGTACGGACTTCATTTCTTTTAATATGGAGTAAGCGGATATTTTGACATCGGCTTTGCCGAGGTCAAAAAGCGCGTCAGAGGCGAAAGTGAGGGTTATTTCCTTGAGGAGTACCACCTGGGGCTGCGGTTTTGTTTTTGCTCTGTTTCCGAGCGTATCGTAGGCGGAGAAACTGTAATAATAAATTTCCCCGGTATCCACATACCTTCCGTCGTTTGATTTGCCGTCCCAGATATAGGATAAAGGGGGCTCGCCTTTTCCCCGGGTATTGAAAAATATTTTTTTGTTGCCATCCCATACAACAAACTGCCACCCGCCCACGTTATTTTTATCCTCAGCGTAAAAGGTGAATGTAGCCGGTATGACCAGTGACTCGCCCTGTCCCGGCTGCAAAAGTTTGGGTTCGGCGTCCACCCTTAGGCGCGGAGGAGTATTGTCGATTTCAACGGGTATTTTAGGTGATTCGGAAATGCCGCTGTCATATTCCGCCAGTGCCGAAGCAAGATAGGTGCCGTCGGAGAGTGAAATATTATTTTCTTTGCCTGTCCATCTGATTTTTTTTGAGAGGGGGGAATCCGCGGGAAGGGTTGCCAGAAGTTCGGATCCGTCCGGGCTGTAAATATTTATTTTTACTGAATTTACTTTTGACGGAGCCTTTAAAACCGGGGTGAAGGAGGTAAAATCAATATAATTATCCCCGTTTGGCGAAAATACATAAGGCCTGACTTTCAGCCCCGACGGGGGCGCTCCCCACCGGTACAGAAGGGAAAAACGGTGTGTGTTGCCGAGCTCGGAATAACGCACAAAAGCGTAGTTGATTTCGACCCCTCTGTACTTTACGCCCGCGCCCATTGTAGGGTGGTTGAAAGCGCCGAATTTATAGCCCGCACGCAGTGCCACGATATTTTGTATCCAGTATTCCAGGCCCATGGAGAAAAGAGGGTCATAGTCATTTTGAATAACAGCCTGGCCCGAAACAAGCATCTGGTTTGAAAACAGTTCAAACCTGTCTGATACACCTATTTTTAATATCCTGGGGGGAGAAAAACCCGTATTTTCCATTTTAAGGTCAGAGCCGAGCCCTGAAATTACGGTTCCGAAACGCAGGAGGTTGTGGTTGATTATAAGTTTATACATCATTCCCATGTCCGCGGTTATGTTAGAGCCGCTTGACGCGTCTATATTCTGTGAGGTATATTTAATGACTGCTCCGGCGGTCAGCCCCTTGATTTTTTCTATTTCAAGGCCGTAGCCCATAGCTATGGAAAAATCATAAGGAGAAAAAGTGCCCGAGGTATAATTTTCAAAATCCGTGGTTTCCAGGTCCGAAGGCTCGTAAGAAGGAAGTGTCGAGGTCCTGTCCATTTCATCGACCTGGAACCAGGCAAAGGAAATGCCCAGTTTTCCTATAGTGGATAAAGGGAATGGTGTTACAAGGGAAACATATTCATAGTTTATGTCCTGGAACCAGTTTATATGGGTGGCCTGCACTTCAAATCCCATTACATTCGGGATTCCGGCCGGATTATAATACAGGGCATAAGAGCCGTCGGATATCGAATTGAGCGATTCTCCCATCCCGGCGGCCCTTGCAAAAGGCGGTATTTTAAGAAAGTTATGGCTGGTTGTGCCGGCGAGTTCAGTGCCGGCGAAACATGCCGCGGGTATTAGTATAATTAATAGTAAAAAAATTTTTATTCTCAAAATGCCCTCCTGTATATATTTATTATAGCGTTTTTTTTTATAAATGCAATATGTAAAAACCTGTTATATAATAGTGCGTCAGACAGATAAATGAGGCCAAATGTTTTGTTTTTGGAAAAAAGAGGGTTTTTACAGGCAAAATCATGTTGACAAAGACGGAAAATGAGGATAAAATAATAAAAGAATTTGTCGTCTTTATGACAGTAAAAGTGAGGTAAAAAAAATGACAGATGATTTTTCAAGGTTAAGATCCGCGCTTCAGAAAGTGGATTTTTTCTATTCTTTGAGTTTTGGCGACCTTGACGAGCTTATAAGGTCATTAAGAAAGAAAAGGGCGAAAAAAGGGGAAGAAATAATCAAACAGGGGGAAATCGGAGATAAATTTTATTTAATCAGCAGTGGTGAGGTATCAGTAAATGTGAAAAAGGGCTTCGGTAACAAAAAAGTGGCATCTTTGGGTGACGGCGATTTTTTCGGCGAAATGGCCCTTGTAACAGAGCTTCCCAGGATGGCGACTATTATAGCGGAAACTCCGGTAGAGCTTTTTGTGCTTTATAAGAGGGATTTTAAGAAGATTCTGATGAAAAACCAGAAAATAGCCGGCATTATTAATGATGTGCTTTCAAAAAGAAGGATGTCAAACAGGTAGGGAAAGGTTAGATATCTTCTGTTTTTTCTCTGTAAAAAAACCTGTGCTAAAAAGATAATTTTTAATATTTCAGGAAGGAGTTGAGCTAATATGGCAGAAGCAGCTACGGTTCAGGGGGAAGCCATTAATAAGGTTTTTGAGGGCATCAGCCCTACGGTTAAGGAAAACGTACTGACCGCGCTGGAATTTTTCGGCAAGGAAAAATCCGACAGCGGCAAAAAAATCGAGGATGTTATAAAAGTAAACAAACTGAGAAACGCTTATAATACGCTTGTTTCAAACCTTCTTACAGAAAGGGTCAACAAGCTTAACAGGCACCAGATGCTGTTTTTGGCCACAGGCGCCATCGCCGATACCGCTGTAATTAATGATAAAGAGGTGAAGTTGCTCGATTCAAAGGTATACAATGAGCTTCTTGAAAATTTCGACAAAAAAGACGAGTCAAGTCCGTTCGCCGAAGCAGTAATGAACACGCTTGACAAGATGAAAGCCCTGGCCGAAGGGAAACTCGAACTTATAGATACTTCGGGCAAGAAAAAGAAAAAGTCCAAGGACGAAAAAGTAGACCCCAAAAAAATGAAGGCCGAACTTGAATGGAAGATAAACGACGACATAAAAGCCGGCGCTAATTTGGCAAGGACCATGACGAATTATATAGACAAGATAATGCAGCTGGACGCCAATAAACTGAAATCTTTTAAGCTTAATTATGGCGCGTTAAATAAATATTTTTCCCTTCTTTCAAAAAGGCAGAAAATATCCCCCGCTGAGAAAAAAATCAGGGACGCGCTGGGGGAAAAATCGGATGCCCTTGGAAAAATGCTCGCGGATTTCACAAAACTTTACGCCGAGGCCTTCGGAAGGGTAAATGAAGGTGTGCTGAAGCTGAAGGAAAGGGCGGACGGTATAAAGGACAAGGAAATGGACTACTCAAAGGTGTCCACTGCCGCTGCCGCGGAGCTCGACCAGAAAGTGGATTCCTTTACCTCTGACCATACTGACATAGTAAAAAGGGACGTTTCCATATGCAATAGTTTTATAGTGAGCGCCGCTGAAAAAGACCCGAACAGGGTGCCTTATTCCGGGGCCAGAATTCTTATAAATTCACAGGTTCCTAATATTGAAGAAGCAAATGAAAAATATTTTTGCACTCCTCAAAATGTTATTAAAGCGTTTGAAAAAATATTTTCAATACACACCAACGCTTTTCCAAAGGACCAGGACGGCAATTTCATGATTCCCCCCATACTGATAGAGCCCATAAGGAACTATGTCGATTTTCTTGAAGACAGGTTTATTATGGGGTTTGTTTCCGGCGAGCCGGGCAAAAAGGGAGCGAAAATTTCCTTTTCATCCGTGGAATTCCAGATTATGCGGGCAATAGGAATGTACCTCGCGAAGGACTCGATTTACGATTACAGGGGCGAGATAAACGAGGGGACATTTATGGGGGATTACACGGGAAAGATGGAAAAAACGGCCCAGGTTAAATGGACGGGGCAGGAAAAAAAGATGAACATGGTAATGTCCGCGGAACTCGTGGACGCAGCCTCGCGTGACGACGCGGTTCAGAATTACATAGATTTTGTATTTAATATTGTTAACGGCCTCGGGCCGCCCCCTAAAATGTCAAAAAGAAAAGTAAACGTGCTTTTAAGGTACGCGACAATAGAGTCCATAGAGAACAACGTAAAGATACTCCTGCAGTACGTCGCGCAGTCCGAGCCTACCGAGGTGAGGGACACCATCGTAAAATATTTCAACAGAAACTACGACAAGGCCAAAGATGTGGTGAGAGAGATAGTAAAAGAGGATCCCATGGTACAAAGGTCGCTGGGCAACAATCCCGAGTTCGTTGTATCGAAGATTTTTGGGTAAAATTAAGGCCGGTATGCGGTTATTGCCGTATTATCACGGCCGCGAAAAATATTAGGAACAAAACAAGGCACAGAAACAATATATTTTTTTCTCTTTTCCTCAGGGGTTCCAGATTAATGGCCATAATGGATATAATTCCTGCAGCTGTTGAAGCGAAGAATAATACCGCGGATTTTAAAATAACCGGCAAAACAAGGTAAGCCGCGAAAAGCAGTTCGCTTAAAATTATTTTTTTGTATTTTTTATCAATAGAAAATCTGCCCGGCTTTTTACGCGAGGGCGCGTTGGCCCCCGCTCTTACCGATATTATGGCAATAAAAAATAATATGTACAGAAAAATAAAAATTATCCTGTCAACGGACTCCGGTGAATAAATCCCCATAACCGCGGTAAAACCGGAAAATAATAAAAGGGTATATATAAGAGCTGAAATCAGGCCGGACGGCAGGTAAAAACGCTTAAGTTTAAAAGGTTCTTTGTATAAAATGAATGATAATACCAGAATAAACAGGGAAATAAGAAAAACAGGGTATGAAATAACAAAAGAAAGCACAAGTAAAAGCATTAAGTTTAAGGGAAAAAGCACGCGGTAAAGAGTTATATGCCTTTTTTTAGCTTTAAAAAAAATCATATTTATATAAATCAATACGGACAGCAGGGCGCAGGCCCCGGTGAAAAAAATGTCAAACGGCCGGGAAAAAATATTGTATTTTAGAAAAGGGTCATATGGGTCGGGTATGGTCGAAGCGTAGAAAACGCCGGCCAAAAACAAAGCCGGAAAAACAAGAATTTCCGTGGATTTAAACAGGGTTTTAAAAAATTTCAGGAATGAATTCTTATTGTAAAAGAAAAACAAAAGAAACGCGCATACGATTATCAAAAATATCGTTAGAATGGAAAATTTATCAGAGCGGTGCGGAGGCAGGGCCTCCGCGGAAAAAAAGTTGTTTATAAATTCGTTTGTGCCGCTTTTTGAGAAAACAGATACAGGAAAAGTTATAAAAACAGGATAAGCCATTGATGATACAGCAAGAAAGTATATGACAAGGGAAGCGAAAAACGATTTTACCACACCGGATGTTTTAATAAACAGATATAAAAAGGACAATAATACAGCGCCCATAACTTCCAGGCGCACCCCTATAGAAACGCCTATATCGACATTCGGAATGAAAAAATATTTAAGCGCATTCAAATATCCTTCGGCAGTATAAATATAACTGACCGCCTGTGAATTCGGGTGGTATACAAAAAAATTAATTATTATCGGAACAACAAGCCATAAATAAAAAACAAGGGTTATTCTGGAAATTTTTGTTATATTTTCTTTTGAGAACAGGTGAAAAACAAGAACAAGAATCAGAAACATAGCCGCCCATTGTATGTTCCAGTATACTATTATATGCCTTAAAGACCTTTCAAAATCGGGTATTAATCCGATTGTACCCCTGTAATCGAGTATTATTTCGGTGAAAATGCGTAAATATATAACGCAAAAAAAAGCGGCGAGCCACCGCAAAAATGATATTTTATAATTTTCAAGCCTGAAGACCGCTTTTCTCAATAATGTTTGCATATTTGCCTCTGCCAGCCGGCGTTTCAAAAATATTTAAAAACCATAACCTGTAAAATTTTAATGCAATATACCGTATTTATCAACGGTTATTTCGCCAAAGAATATAATGTTTTTTTTAAAATCCCTGGTTAGTGTAGAAGGTTCTTTTTCCACCGCGAACGCGATGTGCCCGGCTGCCTCCCTGTCTTTGCCGAGCCCGATAAGCGCTTTGCCAAGTCTGAGGCGGCCGCCGGCAAAATTCGGGAAAAGGGCCAGGGATTTTCCGAGATATATTTCGGCCTTTTTATATTTTTTTTCAAAAAGATACAGGTTCCCTATATTAAAGAGTATGTCAGCTGAAAAAGGATAGATATCCAGGGCGTTTTTATAGGCGGCAACAGCGTCTTTTGTTTTAAGGGATACGGAACAGGAGCGGCCCAGGTAATAATAGGCGTAAAAATTACGCGGGTTAAAAGCCGTCGCTTTTTCATAGTATTTTTCATTATCCGGCATATTTGCGGCGTCTCTTTCAAGCGCGTGCTTTAAATAAAAATCCGAAATAATATCGTTATATTTTAAGGCGCCCGTTATGGCAACAGGAAGCAAGGCCAGAATTAATATAATTATAGAAAACGCCCGTTTTTTTTGTTTTAAATTGTTGTCAGCCGAGACAAGCCGCGCGTAAAGCATGCCGGCGTAAAGCCAGAAAAGCAGGCATGAAGGAAATATAAAAAGAGGGAAATTAAAAAAACTTTCAATCACCACCGCAAGTACCCCGGAAAAGAGGGCAATAGAAAAAATATTTTTTTCGCGAGGCAAATTTGCGGATGTTTTTTCAAAATAAGACGCGAGCATGAATAAAAATATCAAAAATAACGCGAGCCCGGTGACCCCGGTTTCCGCGAGTAACTGTACGTAATCATTATGGGAATAGGAAGTATGCACAAAATTATAATTCCGGTTATTGTTAAGAATTTCAGACTGGTATTTCTGGTAAAAATAACGTATACCCCCCGCGCCCGTGCCGACAACCGGATTGTTACGGGCAATTTCTAAAGAGGCCTTTGCCATTAGCGCCCTTTGCAGTACCGCCTGGGATTTCAACAAAGGGGTGCCGGCCTCTCTTTGACCCGGGTTTAATAAAAACCCCGCGGCCAGCAGAATAAATAGGCCGGTTATTATAATAACAGCGGGCCGGATCAATCCGGGTTTGATGTTTCCGGATTTGAAAATCAGAAACGCGAAAACGCAGAACGATATGAGCAGGGAAACAAAGACTCCTTTTGAAAGCGCGAAAATAACCCCCAAGACAGCTAAAAACAGGTTCAATACAAGGAGGGGTTTGTTTTTGAAATAGTAAAAAGAAATAAGGACAAGAAAAAAGTTAATCAGTATAAATTCACCGAAAAATATAGGGTTGCCAAAAAAAGAGTGCGGCCTTGCTGAGCCTCCCGCGAATTGATATATTCCAAAGGCAACCGAAAAGAATAAAAGAATGTTTATCAGAACCAGGAGCTTCCTGGCGCTAAATTTTATAAACAAAGGCAGTATGAAAACAGCGGGTGATACGAGGGAAAACGCGTAGCCTGTTTTTATAGCGTAAGGAGATAATAAAATTTTTGAAAAAATGTAATAAAGAAATATGAGTAAGATAAAGAGTACAGAATTAAATTTAATTTTTGTTTCTGAAAACAGCAGTATAAAAGCAAGGATTAAAAAAAACGTCATAAAAGAGGCTGCTTTTGCAAGCTGGTATTTTTCATAAAGGAGGCCCGAAAATAAAACAGACGAGAGCGTTATAAAGCTAAAAAAAACAATAAGCAGGCTTTTGGGCCTGCCGGGCTTTATATTAAACATAGTATATTAAAATGACTCGGGGTAAACAGGGTCAGGGTCAGGCACAAGGAAAGATATTTCTGTAAGCGTCATTACGGATATAGTGTGCCCGGTGAACCCGAACAAATTGAATGAGGGGTTATAGTAAACGCACAGTGCGGTTGCGTCATTTTTCCAGGCGCTTAGCTCCCCGTGTTCGCCGATATAAATGGTGCCATAGATACCTATATCATTATAACCGATGTCTTTGTTTTCACAGCTGCCGCACGCGCCGCAACGCCACCCAAGCCCGCCTATCTGCAGCTCCCCGCCCACGTATATCAGCCCGGCGTGTTTTATATCGACACAGTAACTGTTGAATGTGTTGGACTGCCGGTTAAAGTATCTTTCATCGTCAAATGTTTCACCGCTTTTTTCCCTGCGCGGGTAATAATAATTGTCAGGAATTCCGGTTCTTACAGAGGCGTTTGCCATGGGGTTGGTTGGGTCCGGAGCGATATTGTCTTTAGATTCGTTAGTAGGCAGGCCGGCAATAAGGGATTTTGTATTGTCGGGATCATGGCCAACAAGAAGCAGGGGGCCCATCACAAACAAAAAGCCGTGGGCGTATTTTTGGTCCCCCTGTTCTTTATACCATCTGAGAGTGCCGTCTTCGCCTCCGTCATCCTGTACATCCAGATGCGGGGGAGTGGACCCCTGCCACGCGTATGAGTTGCAGGGTGATTCCCTTAAAGGAAGGGCGTCGGTTGTGTCAATAAAAAGCACCGCAGGAGGGTCCATGGAATCAAGGTGCCCCATGATTGTGTCTATTTGTGTATTTTGGCCGCTTCCGTCGATTTTGACTACGTCATTGTCCGTGTCGTCCAGCCTGTGGTCAGAATCTATGTAATAGGGGTTTGGTTTTCCACCCCCGTTCTCAAGATCCGGCATTGTCTCCGGCCCGTAATAAGCGTTATTACGTTTTGCCAGCATTTTATAGTAATTAAAATCGATTTCAGGCGCTTTTGCGTAAGGTGAAAAAGGATGGCAGTGCGTTGTAGGGGACATATTTTTATAAGTATAATCATATATATATTCATCGTCGGCGTCGGTGCCGTATGATGTGTAAATATCATTTGCAGCGTAAACATGAGGCATCCAGTCCTGGGGTTCGTATTCTCCGGCGCCCGTAGGTACGACAGGCATTCTGCACGCGTTGTGTTCATTTTTTGCGGAAAAAATGTCTCCCCAAAAGAAAAGAAAATGGGCCATGTCGTCCTGGTCGGTTGTGGATGGGGTGGGGAGGTTGATTTTACCTTTTGATATAAGGGGGCCGCCAAAATTGCGCCTCTGTACAACAGCCACATACCTTCCTTTTTTACCGGTGTTTTTTGTTTTTACTTTTATGCCGATTGTCCTGTAATCCTTTTCTCCCTGCCGCGGATGGTCCGTGTCTCCGGTTTTGAAAAGGTTGCCTTTTAATATATAGAGCGTATAATATCCCTTTCCGGGTACATAGTACTCACGGTCATATTTAAAAAAACCTTCAAGGCCCTCTGTGTCCCCTTCAACAGGCGCGAGGTCCCAGTTCGAGCCTGTCTGTAGTTTTGCCATGGCGTGCTCGAGGGCCACGCCCGCGAGTTCTTCCTTTTCAAGGGAGCTTATTGCTGTTACCATGTTTTGATTGGACTGCCTGAACATGAATAAAAGGGCCATTGCAAGTATGGACATCGACCCGGCCATTATTATTACGCCGGGCAGTGTTTGCCCCTCGGTTCCGTCCGATTTTTTTTGTTTTTTTGTTCTTTTTTTATTTTTTTCCGGCATTAAGGCCCTCCTGAGCATCAGTGGTAAAACCCGGCTGAATGAAACCGTTTTACCGAAACGGATTTATTGATTTTTAAGACAACAGGCTCGGCGTTTATTCTTGGTTTTTTCGAAAAAGAAGCGGTAATAAGCACTGTCCTTCCTTTCGATGAATCGCGAAAAGCAAAATTAATACTGTCAAGATTATTTGAAAGAGGTTCGCTTATATAGGGTACCGACTGTGTGCTTGGAACCGTGACAGGTTCGGGGCGGGCGTAATATAAAGAATTGTCCAGCTGAAAAAATATAAATTCATGCCCCGCGTCTCCTTCCATGACCGATTCTATATCAGCGCTGCCTCCGCAACCGGTGCCGCATATCGAGCCCGTGTCTTCCGTGGTGTCAACAGTTGAGTAAGCTGTTTCAGCCAGTATTCCGCTGAGGCAGCTTTGAACCGGCTGGTCCGGGCTGTAACGGGTTATTTTAAGCGATGATCCCTGGGATGAACGTATGAATTTTGTCACTCCCATCATAACTATATTAGCTTCGTTGTTCAGGGTTATTTTGGCGGAGCCCCAGGTCCATATATCGGCCCCGTTTTTATATATTGTATAAATTCCGGTAAATACAACGCCGAGAAGGGCCACGGTAATCATCGATTCGATAAGAGTAAAACCTTTTTTGTTTTTGAATGTTTTTTTCATTTTGTACCTTCCTGTTTTAATACTGTGTCCATGTTCCGGAAAAATCGGCAGATGAGGTGCCGGGTAATACAGAGCCTATCTTTTTATAGTAATTCAAAAATTGCCTTGTTTCTGATGAAGTGTGGGAAACATAAGTATAATAGGCGTATATGTCGTAGGTTGTCGAGCCGTCATAAGGCAGCATGATGCTGTAGGTGGAGTCGTGGCTGCCGTGTGTCGAATATGAGGGTTTGGATGTACGCTCATAGGATTTGCGCGCGGTGAATGTTGTTTCGTGGGCGTCATGCGGAGGAACGGGGTTGGCAAGCGGGCCGCTCGCGTGCTGCGCTATAATAAGAGTGTCCTGTTTTGGTGATGCCGTGCCGTGGGGTAAAGTAATGTTTATGGTGCCGGAAACAGGTTTATCGCTTATTCCGAGCCTGAAATTTATGTTATTTACCGTTGAACCTTTTGAAACCTGCACATCCGTGTGGCGGCAGGATAAGGACTCGTCCGCCGAGGGATAGGTGCATTTATATTCGGTGTATTCAAGTTCGGGCTCAAGGGAATAATAGCCGGGAGGAACCCGAATTTCATAGTAGCCGTTGTCTGCCGTGCGGGTTTCCCCGGCGTAGGAGCCTTCGCGCGTCTCCACCCTGATATTTATATCAGCGACCGGAGTCGGGGCGGCTTCCATTTCTATTTTGCCTTTTATGGTTCCTATCGGCTCGAGATAAACCTGCTTGTTCTGAATTAAGTTGTCATTTAAGACGGCATGCGCCGAGGATTTCATTCTGTAAAGGGATTTTGCGGCGGTTATTGTCCAGCTGCCGTTGGGCAGGGTTTTGGTAAAAGAAGCCGAAGAAGCGGTCTGGGTCATGCCGTCGGACCTTTCGAAAAAAACCGTAACAGGAGCGGCTATTGCCGAGTCAGTATCCGTATCGATTACAGTACCCTGTATAACACCGTTGCCGCTTTCAAGGGGAGTCAGGGGAAAATTTATTGTTTTCGTCTCATTTTGGCCCGGGTTAAGATAAATATAGCTTCGTTTGCCTGTATAAAGTCCTCCCCACATTTGCTTGTGATAGGCGTAAGCCGTACGGGTCTGTGTTTCTACATTGTCAAGAGTATATTCGTTATTTGGATCGTCGGCTCCTGTATTAAGGACAGCCGTTTCTGCAGAAAGTGTATCATCCGCGCTGACCCAGCCTGTATCGTAACCACCGGTGGATGAACCGGAATTATAATAGTAGATTTTTAAATACATATGGGCTATCTTTACTGTGCCGTCGGAGGAAATATAATCAGCATATAAAGCCACAGCTAAGTCATTGATTTTATCCGTTGTCCATCCGGTATTGTATAAATTTGTAATATCAATGGGCAGTGTTTGATAACCGGCAGAAGTATGATCCTGCAGGAAATATTCATTATACCTGGTGTCGTAATTACCGCCCCAGGAGGAAGGCGTTGTGCCGGCCCAGTTATTCGGCTGTATGTGCCATGTTGAGGCCCAGTCGCCGCCGCCGTTTTTTATAAATATTACGATTTTCGCTCCGGCTGAGGTAGTGCTGATTTGCTGCACGATATTCAGCTCGACTTTCAATATTTTCTGGCCGGGCAGCTGTATATCGGATGTGGGGGTAATGTTGTCAAAACCGGTGTAGATAGTTTCGTAATCATCGCCGGAAGCGAATTCAAACGTGTTTTCCGAAGATATATTTCCTGGATCGGTCCAGGTTGAAGTAAAACCTGTCAAAGAACCCGTAGCCGCGACTGACGTAACTTCAGCTCTATACGCGCATCCTGTCAGGGCCGCCGTGTCCGCGGGGGGAAGCGCAATGTCTATTCCGGTTATTTTGGTTATCGTGTCATTTACATTAACCGGGTTTGAGGGATAGGACGCGTCCCGGAAACCCGAGGCTCCGGCATGTATATAATAATTCCCGGGGAAGACATTTTTGATTTTATATACAATACTGCCTCCCGATAATTTTGCGGATGTCCTGTATTCAGGGTGGTTAGAGACATATACGTATGGATTTTGTATTATGGAAATGGACGGAGGCGTCGAGGAACTTGTAAGCGTGCCTTCTATAGTCGTACCTTTTACAGGTATTTCACGGTTTGTCACGTAATTAATTAATTCCGTGGTTTTATTGGTTTTATCGAAGTATGTGACCGCTATTTTTATTTGTTTGGTGTTCGAAGGGCTGCCGTCGCTCTGGTTATATACCGTGAGATTATGGCTAACGTCTTCTTTTGCATACTGTATGGTTTTGTAAATTTTGAATTGTTTGCCTGACCTTGTGATTGTTTCGAAAAATCTGCCGTCGGATTCCATGGCGGAATGATTATCGACAAGTTCATCAGGTGTAATACCTATATTATTAAAACCCGAGTTTTTTATTTCATCTATTTGTTCCGCGGCTATTGTGTAAGACTGGGTTTTTAATTTTGTTGAGTTTATGCCTGCGTAAATTTTGCCCATCAGGTTAACAATAGCGAGCATAACAATAGAAGCGAAAGCAGCCGTTATTATAAGCTCTACTATTGTCACGCCTGAGGCTTTCTTTTGAAACAGCATAAAACACCAGTCCAGTTTTGGTTTAAAATATTAAACTCACCTTACAATTAAATTATAACCACTATTATTTATTTTGTCAAATTTTTTGTCAGGGTGTCGGGAGTTTTTTATTTTTAAAAAAAATATTTAAAATAAAGGCAATTATCAGAATCACCATACATAATATTTGAGTTGAGGATAATGCCTGTGTTTTTTCGTGAAACCGTAAAAATTCAATAAAAAATCTTGAGGAACAGTATATATAGGCCGTAATTATTATCAGTTCGCCGGTATAACCTTTATTTTTTTGCCTTAAAAAGAGTATTATGAATATTGCCAGCCATGTTAGGGATTCAAAAAGCTGTACGGGAAAAAGGGGGATGCCGGGGTAGAAATGCCCTGCGTTGGAAAATATCGAAAAATGTGTAGCCAGAGGAAAATTCTGTCCGCACGGGATGCCGAAACAACAGCCGTTGAATAGGCAGCCTAATTTCGCGAAAAATCCGCCGATTGCTATTGAAGGAGTGAAAAAATCCGATGTTTCGAGAACATCAACTTTAAGCGCCTGTGATACCGGGAAAGAAAAAGCTATAGCCGCCACAAAGCCCCATATAAGAGCGTACGGCCCGGCTAGCGAAAAAAAATCAAAATATATTTTGTTATTATTGATTAACGCTTCTATTACATAACCGAGACGCGCTCCGATATAAAACGGTATAAAAATAAATGCGGCAAAAAATAAAATTTTATTTTTTTTGTCTTTGTTAACATGGCGCAGATTCAGATATAAAACGAAAAACCCGGCAATAATACCGGCAAATACCATTATCCAGTAAGTTTTTACGGCGAAATCGCCGATATAAAAAAGAGTAGGGTACATTTAACTCCTTTCGTTTTTTTTTATTATACTATATTTGCGGGATGATGTGAAAGTCAAAAATAGAGAGTATTTTTATAATCCCGCCGGATTTATAAGTATAAAGACAGCCGAGAAAACAAAAAAGACGCTGAAGACGGCAGTTTCGTTTATTTTTCTTCGTGGTATGACAATAAAGAACGCAGTGAGGGCGCCGCAGGCAGCGCCAAAAGGGACAAAAGAGGGAGCCGAAGTTATTACAGGAAAAAGAATATATCCTGTGAAAGAGGCGGCGGCGGCGGCCTGCCTGCCTTTTTTCGGGCCCAGGATCGTCATAAGCGTATTTATTCCGTATCTGAGGTCGCCTTTATAATCATTTATATCTTTTACATTAAAAGCCAGGGAAAGGCAGATTACGACAGCGGCGGCGAGGGACGGGGGAAAAAGAAAAAGAGAAGGGCTGCCGGGAGATGAAACAAAACCGAGTGCCATTGCTTCCAGGGTTGCCAGGGCGATAATGGCCGTATTTAAAGGAAAAATTTTCTTAAGCCTTAAAGGAGGGGAGGAATAACCCCAGGAGGCCGCGTGTATTACGGCGGTTACCGCAAAAACATAAGGGGAAAACAGCAGTGACAGAACAAGGGTGCATATAAGGGTAAATAAATAAAATTTAAAATATCTGCCCGTGTCGATAAAGCTCAGGTTCAGTGTATTGGGTTTTTTATTCAGAAGGTCTATTTTTATGTCATATATATGGTTGATAGCCAGGCTCGATATGAAGAGAAGGTTTATAAGTATTAAGCCGGTGATGAATTCGAAAAAAAAGGGGGAGGCCGCGCCTGTTTTATTTATTCCCAGCAGAAATCCGGCGGAAAATACAAAGGAATAGTAAAAATGCCTGGAAAGCCTGAAGCTGGCGGTAAGCTTTTTAAATGTTTTTCTGTACAGTATAAACGCCGCTGTGGCGGCGGCAGCGGTGAATACAAAAACTATTACGGTTAAAATGCAGTATTTCATGTTTTTCTCCGGAAAAATATTACTAAAATTATAGCATAAATAAAAGAGTTTTTGAACAAAATTAGTTTGATTTAAAATCTAAATTATAATATAATTATATCACACATTACACAAAAGCGGATTTTACAGGTGGAATTTCGTAATATATAAAAAAATTTCCGGGGGCAGAATGAAAAGAAATAAAATGCTTAAGCCTTACGCGGCGGCGTTGTTGTTTTTACTGGCAGCTGCCGCAACTGTAAACGCGGCGACAAGTTCGGTGGACATACTGAGTTTGACCCCGCCTGATCCCGGGCCGGGTGACTTAGTGGCGGTCGAATTTTCATATTGCGCCGACGCTAATGAAACTACATACATGATACTGGCGGTATCACAGTATTCCACAATACAGCCGAATAATACTGTGGGGCAGACATTCAAGGTAAATGAAAACGGCATAGACGTCGGAGGAAGCGGTGAGGGCGATTCCGAGGCAAACGGCGGGTACAATATGGGAGACAGCCAGGGCAGTTTCCACTGCCAGACCCTGACGTGGAACATACACGTGCCGGATACATATACCGAAGGAGGAACATATTATTTTGTCCTGGCGGGGAGGGCTTATTACTGCGACCCTTCTTCCATAGAATCCCAGGACTCGATGTCTTTTTCAATACCCCTTCCTCCCGCGGGCGCGGGCATTACAAAAACCGCTGAAAACGACGAGGTAAGGCCGGGGGACCATGTCCTTTATACAATAGATTACGATTTTGTTAACGCCACCAATTTTATAATAACCGATACCGTGCCCCAGTACTGCACTCTTATTTCTCAAAGCCAGGGCGGCACAAGCTCCGGAACATCCGCGGGTTCTTCGCTGACATGGGCACTTGGCGATACCACGGCACGGGAAAAAGGAGAAGTATGGTTCGAGGTGCAGGTGAATGCTTCCGCCCCGGCTTCCACCGCCATATCGAATACAGCACAATGGGTGCTTGACGAAGTACCTTCCGGAGGCGATTCAAATACCGTTACCATAAATACATATGCGCCGTTTTCATTTTTAAAGTCACAGTCTGTCGCGACCGCAGATATAGGTGATACCGTGACTTATTCGCTTGACTTTAACGCGGGAGGCCTTGAATTCATATCCTATGACACTTTTGACTCGGATATCAGCGGGTTTTTCAGTACAGGCGGGACATGGAGCTGGGTATCTGACGGCGAAGGAGGGGGTTACATTTATTCCCCCATACAGTCTGATTACCCGCATTATTTAAGGAACACACCGGATGATTTTTGTTTCGGCGAAATAAGGGGCGATGTATATATTTCTGATAATGACGACAGGGACGCTTTAATTACTTTCAGGGACAACGGGCTTGCCGGAGCGTCGGGCAGGGCGTACGGGTTCGGTATATCAGCCGACGGCATACCTTCAAATGTATACCTGCAGGAAGTAAACCCCACTTACCAGAATGTAGCCGGCGCGAACCCTTTTACAGTGGGGCCCAATACATGGTACACGCTTAAAATACTTGTGACTGACGCGGGAAACGGGGAAGTAAGAATAAGGGGCAAGGCGTGGCTCAAAGGCGATGACGAGCCATCGGTGTGGCACATAGACTGGACAGATACTGACGGGTCAGCCCCGGTGTGCGGGTATGTCGGGTTCCAGGGGCATCCTACAAATTATAATTATTATGACAACCTGAAAATACTGAAGGCAAAAGAGGCAAGCCCGGTTATATTCGATACAATACCGTCCGAACTTACGTTCATAGAGGGAACGGCCGCGGACGCTGCGCATTCCGGGCCTGTTACAACCACCTCCATGGTAAGCTGGGATGTTTTTACTTCTTTTACAAACACTGATTACCACCTCGAGTGGTCCGCTGTAATCGACAGCTGCGGGCTTGTTTACAATACGGCTTCATTCGATACCTACGGGGACAGCCCGCAAATAGATTCCAATACGGTCACGCTAAATGTAATTTGCCCCGGTACTCCCACATATACGTATACAATAACCCCGACATTTACGGCCACACCGACTTATACTTTTACTTCTACGGGAACACCGACGTTCACGCCGACATTTACAGGGACACCCACAATGACAGCCTCGCCCACAATGACAATTACCCCCACTCCTGTTCTTCCCGTATTTGAGATATCAAAGTCAGTCAGCCCGAATCCGGCAAAACCCGGCGAAACCGTGGCGTATGTAATTCAATACAGGAACACCGGGGGCGCGGACGCCACCGGGGTTGTCATATGGGATACGTTATCCGGGAATCTTGAGTATGCGGGCGGGGCGGATTCATACACAGACCCGCTGTTAGTATGGAATATCCCGGGTACTGTGCCCGCCGGGTCCGCGTGGCAGAGTGTTTCGTGTACCGCGGTTGTAGTTGATTCGGTAACCGACGGGCAGGTAATATCAAACACGGTTTTGACAGGGTGTTTTGAGACATCATCGGTATTTTTAAGCAACGTGGCCAATCTCGAGATAAACGTGCCGGAACTCGAGCTAATACCGGTTACTAATTACCCGAACCCCGCAGCTGAGGACACGACGATTGTGTTCGGCCTTACCGTAGCCGCGGACGTGGCCATTAAATTTTATACCATATCAGGGGAACCCGTGCGCACCATGACCGGTATCATCGGCCAAGAGGGAACCAACGAGGTATTTTTCGACACGCTCAATGACTATGGCAAGCGCCTCAGCTCGGGTGTTTATTTTTACAGGATAACCGCCAGGAGAGGGGAAGAGGAAGATTCCGAAATCTGCAAACTCGCGATAATGAGGTAAAAAACAATTCATATTTAGTATTCATATTTCGGCAGTATCATTCCCGGCTAAATTCATAAAATCCTGAAAAATATTTTGTGGCATAAACTAAAAAGGAGCTTCCATGAAGGAAAAAACATGCCTCGCCCTTTACTCCGGCGGGCTGGACTCTATGCTCGCGGTCAAAGTGGCGCAGAAGCAGGGGATAAAGGTTATTTCCCTTAATTTTGACATAGGTTTTTATTTTGACGCTTATGACGAAAAAAACGGAAAAAAATTTTATAAGGGCCCGGTTCCGCCCGGGTTTGACGTACGTGTAATCGACGTATCAGAAGAATTTTTTAAAATGATAAAAAACCCGCCGCACGGGTTCGGTAAAAATATGAACCCGTGTATAGACTGCAAAATACTCCTGCTGAAAAAGGCAAAAGATTTGCTGAATGATTTCAACGCCTCATTTATAATAACAGGCGAGGTCCTGGGCCAGAGGCCCATGACGCAGAACATACGCTCCATGAAAGTAATAGAAGAAAAGTCAGGGCTCGCAGGAATGCTTTTGCGGCCGCTCTGCGCGAAATGTATGCCTTTAACAGAACCTGAAAAAAACGGCAGTGTTGACAGGAAAAAACTTTTCGATATACAGGGCAGGGCAAGGAAAAGGCAGATTGAACTGGCGGAAACCCTCGGGCTTTCGGAATATGTAAAACCCCCGGCAGGCGGATGTATACTCACGGACCCCGGGTATTCAAAACGGCTGAAATCATTTTTTGAGATTAACCCCGGCGCTGAAATAACGCGGGACGGCGCCCATCTTTTGTCCCTTGGCAGGCATTTTATAAAGGATAATAAAAGATTTATAATAGGCAGGGACAAATATGATAATGAGAAAATTTTGAAGCTCGAGGGTATGGGAACTTTATTTGAAACAAAATCATTACCCGGGCCCGTGGTACTGGCGTTCGGAAGGTTAAATAAAAAAGAAAAAGAATTTATCGCTCGGGCAGCCGCGGGTTATACAAAAGCAGCAGGAGAAGCCGAGGTTGAAATAAGAGACAAAGATAAGGCCGAGACAGTCAAAGTAACGCCGGCGGAAAAAGAGGGACTGAAAAAGTATATGGTGTGAGTGCTGTAACCGCAGGCTTTACGCCTGCGGAAAATAGAGGGGTAAAATGGTAAAAGAAAGGAAACACAGACTGGACAAGATTTTTTATAAAGGGTATGTAAGAGTGGCATATACAATTGATATAAAGAAAAGGCAACGAGTTTTTATAGACAAAAATGAAAAATTAATAAAGAAATTTATAAATATTTTAAAAGAAGAAGCGAAAAAGGAATGCGTCCAAATTTGGATATATACATTTATGCCGGACCACATGCATTTAATACTCGAAGGAAACACGCGGGAATCGAATTTATGGACAATGATAAAGTCTTTTAAGCAAAGAACCGGCTGGGAATTTAAGAAATTAAATGCGGGAATAAGGTGGCATAAGGATTATTATGACCATATAATAAGAAAAAACGAGGATATTATAAATCAAATAAAATATGTTGCTGATAATCCGGCAAGAAAAGAAATAGTAGATGACTGGCGTGAATATAACTGGACAGGGTCAGTGGATTTTGATATAAACAAGTTGGTAAAAAGCGCGCAGCCGTAAAGGCTGCGGTTACAGGAACCGAAAGATAAGAAGAGAAGGTATTTGTAACCGCGGGCTTTATGACCGCGAGACGCGCAGCCGTAAAGGCTGCGGTTACAGGAACCGAAAGATAAGAAGAGAAGGTAT
>CAZHOD010000003.1:0-851 GCA_964534075.1 uncultured Spirochaetia bacterium | reverse complement strand
TTGTAACCGCAGGCTTTACGCCTGCGGAAAAACGCGGCCGTAAAGGCCGCGGGTAAAAAAGGCGGAAAATGAATCTAATAATCGACGGGTACAATCTGATGAACATGGTGAGTATAAAAGGTAGTTCGCTGGAAGAAAAGCGGGAAAAATTCATATCCTTAATATCTGAGTTCTGCTCCGTGAACAAAACTAATGTTATAATTGTTTTTGACGGGGCAGGACAGGAATCTCAACACCGCGGTTATGAGAAAAGGGGTAAAGTAAAACTTGTTTTTTCGGCAAAAGGCGAAACAGCCGACGATGTTATTATGGAAACAGTGGGAAAAAAGAAAAACGCGAAGGATTTTTTGGTTATTACTTCAGACAGGCAGATTAGAAATTTCGCGGCGGCCCGCGGCGCGTCCCTTCAGACAGCGTCTGAGTTTTCCCAATACCTTGAATAAAAAAGGCGGGTTTAAAAACCCGCCTTTTTTATTATTATTTATCAGTCAGCGTCAAACCTGACCCGGTCTATTCCCAGGTAAGTCTGCTGAGAAGAACCGGGGGTATAGGAATAACGCGCCAGAAACACTATTTTGGACGCCTGCGTAATAACGTCGTTCACGGTATATGCGCCTCCGGCAGTAAAGGCGGACGTCAAATCCGCTGTATACGAGGTCCAGGAAATTCCTGCGTTAAAGGTATCGTAGCAGTATTTTCCGTCCGCGCCGTAAATAAACACCCTGTAAGACATCTGTGATGTATTCGTTGCTGTTTTGTTGAAAATGAGGTTTGTGCTGGATGTCAGGTCCGCGCCGCCGCTGTTTATTTCGGATTCCAAAGTGAAGTAACCCCCGTAATAAGCCACGGCT
>CAZHOD010000002.1:14450-24899 GCA_964534075.1 uncultured Spirochaetia bacterium | reverse complement strand
AAAATATCCATGGAGGATAATAATTGGAAAAAAAACACTCGCGGCTATACAGGGAAAACGCCAAATACGTGTACAATATAGCCCTGGGTATGCTGAAAAACAGGGATGACGCCGAAGATGTCACCCAGAATGTATTTATAAAGCTATTTGACAATTTCAGCGCGTTCAGGGCGGAATCCTCCATAAAAACATACCTTTACAGAATGACAATAAACCGCTCCATAGACCTTATCCGGAAAAACAGGACAGCGGATAAATACCTGGAAAAATCGGCGCGTGAAGAGCGCGTCGGCAAAGAAAACAGCTTTATATTATGGGATCTGCTCGGGCGGCTGGATATAAACCACCGGGCCCCGCTTCTTCTCTCCGAAATCGGAGGGTTTTCATATAAAGAAATATCCGAAATACTCGGGCTCAACACCGGGACCGTAAAATCAAGAATAAACCGGGCCGTAAACAGGCTCAGGGAAATGGTAAAGGAGTGACGCGAATGGACTGCGGGCAGATAAGAAAAAAACTTTACGATTACACAAAATCAGAGGCGTCAAAAAAAGAAACCGCGATAATAAAAAAACACCTTGCCTCATGCCGGCAGTGCGAGGAGGAATACCTGCGCGTAAAGGGCGTTAAAACGCTTTTTTCAGCCCAGCTTGTCACCCCTCCCCGCCGGATGCTGAAAAACATCAGGAAAGCGGCGCAAAGGGAAAAACCGTTTTTTTTGAGGCTTTTATCGCCGAAACCCCTGCTCGGCCTCGCGGCCGGCCTGCTGGTAATCTTTGCCACGTTTACAATAAACTCAAATATCAGGGAGTCGAAGTACAGAGAAATATCCTCGTTTCTCCTTGATTCATATAAAATGGGAATAACCGTCGAGGCTGAATCCCGGGACTATATGTTCTCGACGGCAGTCTTCAATGAAAACAAAAATAATTACGAGGAGGTGAATTAAAATGAAAAAGATGAAAGCAGCTGTTTTTGCCGCGGCGGCGGTCATTGCCTTTTATTCACTCGCTTTCGCGGGTAAAGCGCCGGACATGAGGGGAGACGGCATAACGCAAGTCGACGCCCTCAGGTTTGCCGAAGAGCTCGGCCTCTCATCCGGCCAGATAGAGAAACTGCAGAATTTGATGGACAGCTCGAAAAAAAAAGTGGCTGATTTAAGGCACGAAATCAGGAAATACCGCTGGGACATACAGGATGAGCTGAAGTCCAAAGGACCGGATAAGCAAAAGATTGACAAAGCAATCGACGGCATCGCGGAAAACCAGAAAAAACTCATACAAATAAGGGTTAGCCAGATGCTCGAAGTCAAAAAAATACTTACAGACGAACAGTTCATAAAGCTTACCACTGTAATAGAACACGGCAAAAGAAAAAGCAGGGATAAATCAAAGAAGACATTTTTCGACCGTTTCAGAAAATAAATCTAAAAAGGGCGGCAATAAAAACAGCCGCCCTTTTTAATTCCATCAGAAAATTGTTTTCCTCACCCTGTAATCGACATTATCCTCAATCCATTTCCACAGGCGTTTCTGTTTGTCCGGGGATGCCCCTTTTACAAGCTGTTCTTTCCAGCCTTCCATAACCCGGCCCTCCACCGTCCACATGCGCACCCTTGTCCTTACAAAGTAATTGTAACCGCCACCCAGGGTATGCCTCCCTGCGAATACTTTCTCATCATACCGCTCACGCCTTTAAACGGCAGGGTAACGGCCCTCCAGATACCGAAAAGAAGGGCTCCAAATGTTATTTTGACGAGCTCCCACAGCCAGCCAAAAGAAAGCAGAGCCAGCCTGAACATGCCGACCCAGTATTTCCATATCGATGTCAGAATATCCCACCAGGCCAGCGCCATAGTAGAAAGGAACCTTATACGGCTGCTCCTGAAAAAAATGGTATAAACAGAAGCTGCGGTAACCCAAATACCGGTTATAAAAAGAAACGCCGGCAAAAGGCAGACCGGCGCAATAAGCGGCGTATTAAAGGGAAAAACAGGAATCATCTTAGCCGAGGGCCGGAGAATGTTTTTCAGCACCCCGCTAAATAATACTTTAACCCTTCCAGCACTCCTCTGGCGCAGCTGCGTTCCGCGAAATACCCCCCTCTCCCTTTCAACATGTCTTTCAGTTCCTTGAGCGCGTTGTTAACCACGATACCTTTATTAAATTTATAAAACATATCAAAATCGTTTTCCGAATCGCCTGCCACAACGACCTGTCCCGGGTCCAGCCCTTTTTTCCTGACAAAATACAGGGCCGCCTCCCCCTTGTCGCAGCCAAAGGGCAGTATATCCAGGTATTTTCCGTGGCTGGTTACCACGTTGGCCCTTATGGAATTTTTCCTCAGTGTATCCACGACCCTCGCCCTCGCACCGGCCTGTTCATTCGCGTCAATATAATAAGATACCTTAAACTCGTAAACATGTTCCTGCATGGCTACCCCGCCTACACCGGAAAGCGCGGCGTTTATTCTTTCAATGTCCCATGTATCATTTTTTATTTTTTCGTGCCAGGCGCCGTCAACAAAGTAATTCCCGTCTTTTCGAAAATATATATCCGACCCTGTATTGAGTATCAGCGCGTCCGGCTGTTCAAGGCCTTCTCCTTCGGCCACTTCCCTGTAAAATTCGAAACTCCTTCCGGTCGCGTAAACAAGATAAATTTCCTTCCTTCGCGCGCGCAGAAAATCATTAAACCTCTGAAGCCCTCCGCTGTCTCCCGTGAGGGTGTTGTCAATATCACTTATAAGGGTAAGCGTCATTTTTTCGCGCTTCCTGCCGGCTGCATTTTCCCCCAAACCGCGAGAGCCGCGGCCAGCAATACCAGGAAATAAATAAACCAGTCCCCGAACCTTGTATAGAAAGTATGAGCCCGCTTTTTATCAAGTTTTATTTCGCGGAAAGACGCGCCCTTCTCAAAAAGCCCCATGGAAAAGCTGATTTTTCCGCCTGATTCCACAAAACCGGATATCCCTCCGGCTACGCACCTTACAAGGGGCACGCCGTTCTCAACCGCCCTGAGCACGGTATTCGCGAAAAGCTGGGCTGAGGCGGGTGAGTCTCCGTACCACGTCTCATACGATATATTAACAAGAAAATCAGCCCCCTTTTTCACCATTTTCCTGCTTATACCCGGGAAAAGCATTTCATAACATATCAAAACACCGGCTTTTTTGTCCCCACACCGCAGGGGCCTTATTTCTTCACCCGGCGTCCAGCCCATATAATCATACCTGTTTACTACCTCAGTGACAAACGGCACGACATTATTAAAAGGTATATACTCGCCAAAAGGCACAAGGTGCGTTTTTCCGTAATCACCGGTAATTTCACCGGACGGCGAAACCATAAACGCGCTGTTGTAAGCGCGGGGTTTTAAGCCGTTATATACTATCCTGTCAGAACCAATAAGGTGCCACTCTTTTTTCTCCGGCACCCAGGACGCTATTTCAGCCGCTTTTTCCGGCTCCAGGTTAAGGGCTCCCGGGTATCCGGTTTCGGGCCACACATAAAGCGACGGATTTTTGTGCTTTACGCTGAGAGCGAGTTTTTTGAAAGTATCGAACGTATTTTTTTTATACGAGGAATCCCATGTGACGTTCTGCTTGATGTTGGGCTGAAGTATTGCCACGCCAAATTTTTCGGGTTTACCGCTGCCTCCGGTGTTTGAAAATACCGCTAAAAAAACAACAAAAACCGCGGCCGCCAGCGCCGCCATTGATTCCCTTTTCCTAAAATCTATTTTTTTATTTATTATAATCCCGGCAGCGGCCGCGTTAATAAAATAAATAAGATAATTCAGCCCCGGCGCCCCGGTAATCTTCAGCACTTTCAGTACCGGTATATAACCGGACTGGCTCTGGGCAGGAGTAAGGAGCGGAAATCCGGTCAAAAACCACACCCTTATAAACTCAAAAACCGCAAGGGCCGCGGGAAGGGAGAATAAAAGGCTCAGATTATAGCGTTTTTTAAGAAAAACCCCCAGTAAAACCGGAACGGCAAGAAACAGGGAACAGTAAAACGCGAGCGCGGCCCAGGCCGCCCACTGCGCCCCGCCCATCTCTTTCACGTAAATGAGCCAGTATAAGCCCTGCGAATAAAAAATCACGCCTGAAAGCATGGCGTATAGAAACATTTTTTTGGGGCTATTTCCCTTATGCGCGGCGCAAAACAGCGGAATAAACGCCGCCCAGATTAAAAATCCCGAATGAAAACCAATCCCTCTCATAAAAAAATTGGGGTGGCTGAATGACAAAAGTATTCCCGTCAACATGCTCAAAAACAAAGGTTTTTTTATCATTTTATATATCCTTTAAATTGCCGGTTTATTATTAAATATTAAATTATACAAAGTGTTTTGTCAATAAAGAAGACGAGCGGAAGGTAATACCTCAGTTACGGTAGGGGTTATGGCTTTTGTAACCGCAGCCTTTATGGCTGCGTGCCTTTAACTACCGCAACCTGAAAGGTTGCGCCTACAAAGGCCGAAATACGCCACCATAACTGAGGCGTTACAGCGGAAGATTACCGGAAGATCCCCCGTTTTTTGCTCATTAAAACCGGACAATCCTTACGGCACCTTAAATAAAGGCATAAATCATAAGATATAAGACATAAATAAACTGAAAAATTTAACAGGCTGCTGAAAAACTCTTTCACGGGTCATTCTGAGGAGCGAAGCCCATCATGTTACGGGCCGACACATGGGTCGGCCCCTACAGGAATTACAAATACAAAACGTACTTGTAGGGGCGGACCCGTGTGTCCGCCCAAAAACGCTGAAAGTTAAAAAAACAACGAACAGTAAAAACACAAAATAAAATTCAAAAATAATACCTGAGGTTTGAAACCGGTTTTAATGGAACCGGGAACGGCAATTATTTTTTCCGCCAAACCCGCAAAAAGGAATTTAAGCCGCGGACGCTGAACCCCCCTCCCCCCCGCGCCTTCTGCCCCGGGTCAGCTATCCCAGGAATCTGACGGCGTGGCTGTCCTGTTTATAAGCATATTGAGCATCTGGTCTATGATGGAAAGAAGTTTTACGGACGCGTCGTACGCCCTCTGGTATGCCCTTGCCTTTGCCAGCTCCTCGTCCTCATTGATTTCGGTTATATTTTCCTGCATCTGCTGCAGCTGGCTGACGGCCAACTCGTATTCCTGCCTTATAATATCGGCGTTTTCCTGCTCGCTTTCAAGGGTCTGCAGCATTGAATCATAATAGTTTTCAAACCGGACATTACCCGCGAATTTTGATATCCGGGTAAAGTTGCCCTCCTTGTCCGACATTTCAAGAGGCAGCACTTCATAAACATCCGCGGCTGTGTCCTCTCTGTATGAATTGAATATAATTTTCTGGCTTCCTTCATCGAACCTTGTCTGAAGGTGCGGCGTGGTATGATGCGCTATCTCGAGTAATGTCGCGGGTATCACCGGTACCGCCCATGAAGGCGTCTGTATCCGCTGGGAAGTCTCCCACCTTGCGCCCGGAGAATCGTAATAAGTCGTTCCCTGCCTTATGACAACAACGCCTCCCGGCAGGCCTGAATCCGTTTTCCCCGGGTCATACGGCGTTATATCAAACTTATTTTCCGCCTCGGCCCATGTTTCAACGTTCGATATCAGGCCTTCGTTGGCGTGGGGATAATTGACGGGCCCGGCGCTTATTTTTTGATGCGCGAGCTTCAGCCCGGTAAACGGATTGGTGTTCCCGCTTATCAGTTCCATCCCGTCCGCTTCTTTTATAGTGGTGTACTCACTCATCATCATAAAAACATTACGCGTGCTCTCGTCATAAACCGCCATAAAACTGTCGGGGTCCACCGCGTTTAGTTTGTTGATAAACTCTCCCAGGGTATCGTTCGTATCGTAATTTACGGTTACGCCGTTTATTACCAGCGTCCCTATTCCCGTGCCCGAGGCGATGTCACTAAGGGGCGTATCAAGCGTCGCGCTCCCGCCTCCGGTTATAACCGGCCCGGCGGAAACTATCCAGTCCCCCATTAACTTATTATCCATATTGGCCAGGACATCCGCTATATTCAGCTTGCCCGTTCCGAAACTTTTTTCAGCCACTATATCGTTGCCGTTGGCAATTTGTGAATTAACCAGCATGGTCGCCGCGGTGTTGCCTGTAAAAAACGACTTTGTATGGTCTCCGGCGTTATAAACTTTGTTTGTAGCTGTTATTATACTGCTGGCCATCATGTCCAGTTGCATTCGGAATGAGTGTACTGTTTCGTCCCTGGCCGACAAGAGCCCTCCGATCCTTCCATTTCTTATATTCTCGGTAATATCGACAGGGTTAGCGGTACTCGGATGCTCGTAAAGCCCTATCCCCTCGAACTTGGAGTCCTTTTTCCCTCCTATACTCGTCATCTTATTATAGCCGTCCACGCCATTGACAAGCGTATGCCCGTGGATATGTACCACAACCGAGCCGTCGTTCCTTTTTCCTATCGTTATATTCGCAAGCTCGGACATCCCGGCCAGGGCTTCGGTCCTTTTATCGAGCAGGTCATTCGGGTTCTGCCCCCTGCCGTAGGCAGTAACAATTCCCTTATTGAGCTCATATACCTGGTGGGAAAGGGAATTCATCTCGCTTATCCTGCCCCTTATCTCCGCGTTTATATCAACCTGAAGCCCGGTAAGATTAGACGCTCTCTGGTTGATAAGCTGCGCGACTGTCTGCGCTTTTCCAAGAACTGCGCTTTTTTCCGATACGGTGGGACCGCCTGAATCTACCTTAGCGGCAAGGTCCCCCCACGCCTTCCATAGCTCTTCCATCTGTGTCTGAATACCCGGAAAAGTAGGGTCCTCAATTTCGGGAAAAAACGCCTTTAGCTGGTTATAAACAGAGCTTAATTCCGTCCATTTCCCCAGGTCCGAAAGCTCGCTTCTTATCTGCCTGTCCAGATAAACGTCCCTTATACGGTATATGCTTTTTACATGCGAGCCCGTTCCGATATGGCCCGCCCCGGCAGGGTTCTCCATGGGAAGCGTGGATGTAATATTCGCCGCCTGCTTTGAGTACTCAGGATTATTCATGTTTGCTATATTATGGCTAACCGTATCAATCGCGTAATTATGCGTTTTTATGGACCGTATTGCCGAATTCAAACCTATCAATATTGACATATTATTTCTCCTTTCGTTATATTGTCGTGTCTATCCTCGGTTTGCGCGGGGACGTTTTTGTTTTTTTGGTCCCGCTCGCCGTGTAAACAGTCTGTCCGGATTTTCTCGTTTTTTCTTCTGCCTCCCTGGTGAATTTATCATAATCCAGGAAATTTTTTATTATATGGGTATTCTCCGAATTAACCCCTCCTATTTCTTTTACTTTACCCATCAGTTCTTCTACGGCGCCCCGTATTTCCGCGGCGTCGCTTTTATTCATTTTTTTCAGCAAATCGTTAAGCTTTATATCTCTCTTTTTTTCAACTCCTGCCTCAAGCGCCATTTCCCTTAAAAGCGTATATTTATTGTCCTCAAGCTGCTTTATTTCCCCGGTGATCTCCTCTTCTTTTTTTACTACCTCATCAAGGGTGCCGGTTTTTCCGGTTTTAAGTATCTGCTGCTCCTTAAGAACAATATCTTTAAGTTCTGAAAATAAAACAACCTGCCTCTGTATATTTTTTATGAATTTTTCTTTTTTATCCCTGAAAGACATAGCTTTCTCCCTTTAGCTTAAAACCTTTTTATTCAATGCTGTCTTCCAAAAGCAGCTTTGCCGCCATCTGGTAGGACGGTATCCTTTTGTTTTCAAGCACCCTTTCCTCAATTGCCTTCTCAACAAGATCTTTCCTTACAGCGGCCGATTCATTGAGGTCGCCCAATGCCCTGTTTACGGCCCGTGCCTCATTCGATATTTCTACTGTATCCTTTATTACCCCGCCTTCATTTTTGTTATTTTCCCCGGCATGCGGTTTGCTTTTATTATTTACTTCGCCTACATTCTGCGGGAGAATAGGGCCAATGTTCCCAATATTGTCTGTCATTTTTACCGCCTCCTTTCTTTTTTTTTCTGATATATATATCGCCAAATTACGTATTTACTTTAATGTTTTTTTTGACATTTATAAAAAACCTTTGATTTTTAAATATTTTTTTGTATATCCGGCATGTTTATCCGGTAGGCCTTTTCATTATGTTTTTACGGGGGCTTAAACGGAATATCCCCGCGTCAACAAACCTCGACAGCAGGCCGGGCTGCACCTCCGTGTCCCTGCTTATCTCCATAACACTTGCCATCGGGTTGTTTGTGAGATATTTTGTCACCTTTTTTAGTTCCACTGCATTTTCTCCGGTTAGAAGCGGTTTTAGTTTTTCATCCATGATTAAACTCCTTTTTTAGCTCCCGCGTTATATATCGTACAATTCACCCACAGCTTTAATGAGATTTTTATATTTTAAAAACTTCAGAAGAGATTCAAGCCCTTAATTTCATTAGTTACGCGTCGAAATCATTCAATTTTATGAGAAACTCCATGTACGTGCGCAAAGTGATTTTATCTGTTTTTCCTGTTTTTTCCCTTAATCCCGCCTTCTATTTTTACCCTGCATTCGTCACAAATCGTACCCGCTTTAATTATTTTACCGCAAATCCTGCATTTATGCTCTTCCATGGGTTTTCTCATTTTAAGGCTCCCGCCTTTTATGAGCCTTAAAATTTTTCCCCGGGCAATGCCGGTATCCTTACTTGCTTCCATTATATTCGCCATGGGATTTTTCCGCAGGTAATCATTTATCTTTTTTAAATCCTTTTGTTCTTCTATAATACATTCTTTGCAAAGGGATTCGCCTGCTTTTCCCGAATCAAATACCCTGCCGCATCTTTCACAGTTAACAAGCGCCATTTCTCACCAATTCCTTTTTTATTGTTATATAATTATAACAATTATGGCGCGGCATTTCAACGCGGGATAATCAAAGAAGCGGGTTTAAAATTTGAAAACTATTTCCAATTAACTCGTGCCGGTTGCCGGTTGAAACGGGTTTGAATTGGATTTATGTTTTATTTCTTAATATCTATATTTGGGGAGGCCGGGCCGCCCGAAGGTGGCCTCGCGTTTTCGGAAAGCTGGCTGTAAAGCATTGCCGCAATTCCTATACCCCCGGCTTTTGCCAGCTCTTTTGAAATGGTTTCGTCGTGCATCTCAGTAAAAATATCCTGTGCCATGGAGTTGCCAAAAAGCTCGGTTTTGGGTACACTTTTTCGCATCTGTTTTAGCATATATCCCAGAAATATTGACTCAAACTCCTGCGTGACCTTTTTTAGCTGCTTAAGGTACGCTTTTTCAGGCGCGTTTTCAGTTTTTTCAACTTTTTCCGCCTCTATTTTAGCGGCCTGTATTTTATTTGTGGAGGAAGCCATCTCCGCTCTTAACGCAACTTCCGCCGCTCCGATGAAATCAGCCATAAAACCTTCTCCTTCAATATTATTTATGCCTCATATCTTATGATTTATGATTTTTTACATAATTTCTATTTCAGCGTGAAGGGCTCCCGCGGATTTTATCGCCTGCAAAATCGCTATGATGTCCTTTGGAGACGCCCCGAGGACATTAAGCGCGCTCACAAGGTCCTGCACATTCGATCCCTGCGGCAGCGTTACAAGCTGGTCCCCGCCGCCCTCTACGTTTATTTCAGAATTCTCGTATATCATTGCCGAAGCTCCCGGCACAAACGGGTTTGGCTGCGAAACCTGCTTTGACATATTTATGTTTACGTTGAAATTTCCGTGAGACACGGCGCATGTATCTATGGACACGTCCGCGCCCATAACAACAGTCCCGGTCCTCTCGTTTATGGCAACCTTCCAGGATTTTTCCTCTGTTTCCACGTAAAGCCCTTCTATCGCCGCCGCGAACTCCACGTAGTTGTTCTGAAAATCAAAAGGGACCTGTATTTTAATTGTCCCCGCGTCCACCGCGTTCGCTATAGTTCCCCAGAACTGTGAATTTATGACGTCAGTTATCCTTGTGGCAGAAGTAAAATCCGGCACAGTAAGTAAAAGGTACATATTATTCCTGTCATCGACAAAAGTAACAGGAACCTCTTTTTCGACAAGCGCGCCGTTAGGCACCCTGCCCACTGTTTCCCTGTTCCTTATGGTAATCACAGACGTCTTTAACGTACCTCCTGTAGATACCGGGCCCTGGGCGACCGCGTAAACATTATCATCCACACCCTTAAGCGCTGTCTGCAAAAGAACCCCGCTTTCCAGCGACCTCGCGTCCCCCATTGAGGATACAACAACGTCTATTTTATCGCCTTTTTTGGCGAATGCCGGAAGGCTGGCTGTCACCATAACAGCGGCGACATTCCTTACCCTTATCTGGTTTGCCGGGTCGTTGATTCCAAACCTTTTAAGCATATTTGTTATCGCCTGGGTAGTAAAAACCGTGGTCTTCCTGTCGCCGGTTCCCTTGAGCCCGACAACAAGGCCGAACCCT
>CAZHOD010000002.1:0-14440 GCA_964534075.1 uncultured Spirochaetia bacterium | reverse complement strand
CTGTAAGCTGATTATCCCTTACACCCTTGAATCTTGCTATGTTCCTTACCCTGAGTTCAACCGCGAAAAGCGCGGTTATTCCCAGCGTAAATACCAGCACAAGCGCTATAAATATCATTTTTTTTCTTTTTTTCATTTTCCTTTCACCTCAACACTGAGTAGCTTTAATCAATTAAGCCTTTTAAAAAATCCCCAGCCAGTCCAGAAGCCGGGTTATAATGCCGGGGCTTGTTTTCTCTCCAATGGGCCCCTTGCCTTCATACTCTATATTGGCATTCGCGACATACGTCGACTTGATAGTATTCGCGGCGCTTATATCCTCTACCCTTATAACGCCTTTGACTATCATGTTTTGTTTGTCATCGTTTATTTTTACGGTCTTTGACCCTTTTATCACAAGATTTCCGTTGGACAGCACTCTCTGCACCCTCACCGATATCTTGCCTATAAGGCCTCCGCTGCGCACGGATTTACCGCCGCCGTCCTGGGTTACTTCCCCTCCGGCGCCGAAATTCGGTACGCTGCCGGGATAAGGGCTTGTTATACCCCCTCCCCAGGCGCTCATTCCCAGGCCTCCCCCGACGCTCTGCGACTTTGACGTCTTTAAAGAAGCTTCCTGGTAACCTTCCGTGGACTCGACCACAAGCACAGTCACTATATCCCCTACTTTGTACGCCTTATGGTCGGAATAAAACGAATCCACATCACCTGCGTTTCCAATACCATCACCATAAGCTATGAACGCCGGCGCAACAGCGATTAAAAACGCCGCCGTGAGTATAATCTTTTTACTTTTCATCTTGTTTCTCCTTATCATAATAAAATCTATTTTTTTACTATAATTACTTTTCCGTATTTGTTTACCGTTCCTATAACCTTTTTTCCGGTAATAAGCTTAACTTTCACTTTACTGCCTGCCCTGCCTTCGGCCAGCGCCTTCCCTCTGCTTTTTACCGCGACCCCGTTCACAAAAACTATAACCTCGACTTCATCCCCCCACCTGAAAAGCGGTGGTTTCTCGAACATACTCTCACGCAAAATTGTACCAGCAGGTATCCCTCTTTTTGTTATGCTGCCCTTTATTGACTCAACACTTATTATTACCCGGCCGGAAATCCTGGTTATGTCCATATCCACTTCTTTTACCATAGCCCCGTCGACTTTTTCCCTCCGTCTTATGTCGCGGAGAGCCGCCAGGCACCCGGCCTTTACGCTAACTACGGCCGTAACGGGTACAATCCTGTAAAATTTATTGTCAATGAATATTTCCACAGGCACAATAAGGCTGCCCTTAAAATCCAGGCTTCCTCCTCTTTTCGCCTTTAAAAGAACCTTCCCGTTGAGTACCTCTACATCCCTTCTAATGGGCTTTATCCTGATCTTTGCCTGCCCTTCCTTCCAGGGCATATTTTTCTTTATATACTCCCGGGCTTTTTCCTCTATTTTTTCCCTGCTAATGACCTTTTTTTTCGTATGCACTTTTACTAATTTCTTGCCCTGTACGCTTATGTACCTGAATTTCTTTTTCACCTTATTCCGCACAAGGTTTTTTGTGATTCTCACGCTCCGGCCGGGCACGGCCGCCCTCTTCAAATATAGTTTCCCGAGCTTTTCCGCGTCTTTGCCGCTAATGTTTCTGAACGCGGCAACATCACCCAGATATATCTTTTTTTTGGAAACATCTATATCGTTTTTCTTTAAAATAACAGCGGGCTTTCCGGCCGCGGCAGGCAAAACCAAAAACCACAAAAGCAACCCGGCCGCGAAAACAACTTTCTTCATTTATCTTTTCAAGTCATTCGCAAGCCCGAGCATATCATCGGATGTCTGTATCGCCTTCGCGTTTATTTCATAGGCCCTCTGCGAGGTAATAAGGTTTATCATTTCCTCAACGGTTTTCACGTTCGACGCCTCCAGCGCGCCGCGCTGCAGCGTGCCAAAACCTTCGAATCCCGGGACACCTTCCACGGGCGCTCCGGACGCCTCTGTTTCCTCGTAAAGGTTCTTGCCCGCGCTTTCGAGGCCCGCGGGGTTCAAAAACTTCACCAGCCTCATCTGTCCTATCAGCTCTGACTCTTCCTGGTTGGGAATTACCGCCCTTACATCCCCGTTTTCCCTTATCACCACACTTACCGCGTCCTGCGGTATGGTGATTCCCGGCTCCACAATATATCCCTCGGATGTAACAAGATTTCCCACATTATCGACTTTAAATGACCCGTCCCTTGTATAGCCGAATGAACCATCGGGTTTCTGTATCATAAAAAAACCAGGCCCGTTTATGGCCACATCCAGGTCATTGTTTGTTTCCACAAGGCTTCCCTGCTGGAACGCCTTTGTCGTTGCCGCCAGCCTCACGCCGTGGCCTATCTCAATAGGCGTGGGAAACTGCGTCCCCATATTATTGGTAATACCCGCGGGCCTTATTGTCTGGTACAAAAGGTCGTTAAACTCCGCCCTGGATTTTTTAAAAGAAGTGGTGTTCACATTCGCCAGATTATTCGATATTACGTCTATGTTATGCTGCTGTGATACCATCCCTGTCGCCGCTGTCCAAAGTGACCTTAACATTTTAAATACCTCCTTTTTAAAAACAAAATTTTATATCTTTTATATTTGTATATTTCCAACGTCATTTGCGGCTTTTTCCAGTGTCTGGTCATGTGCCTGAACCGCCTTCTGGGACGCTTCGTATGCCCTGTAGGCAGATATCATATCAACCATTTCGTGCACTACATTTACGTTCGACTGCTCTAAAAAACCCTGCATAACACCCGTAAATTCCACGTAATCATCCTCGGGCAGCGGGGCCGAATCGAGCGTGTAAAATAAATTATCTCCTTCCTTTCTTAAAGGGGAATTTTTATCAAAAAGCGCTATTCTCAGCGTGTCGATTTCGTAATTGTCCACAAAAACCCTGCCGGCCTCGTCGACATGCAAATCATTTCCGTCTATGATAATCTCACCCCTCTGGCCCAAAACAGGCTGCCCCTTGTCAGTAACCAGCATTCCCTCTGAGTCGACGTTAAAACTCCCGTCCCTTGTGTACCTTAATCCCTGTGGGGCCTGAACAACAAACATGCCGTTGCCCTTAATAGCAAAATTTAGTTTGTTCCCTGTTTCAATCAAAGACCCTTCCTCCGTTATATTCGGCCTTACGCCGTCCGCGCGGAGCTGTACTCCCCTTCCCACCTTTCCCACCGGTATCGGGGCGTCGGCTATGCCGTTCGGCATGGGAACTTTCGCGTCGTTTACCCTGTGAAGAAAAACAGTCGGAAAAGGCACGTAAAGCGCCGTATCCTTTTTGTAACCCGTGGTATCCACATTTGCCAGGTTATTCGCTATGACATCCTGCTGCTGCGTCTGCGCGACGAGCCCCGATGCCGCGGTATATAATCCGCTTATCATAATACAACCTCCTGTTCATCATTCATTATCACGCCGAAAACACCGGCGCGTTTATTAATTATTCCTGAATCGTACTCTCCGGCTTGGCCACGGCCGACCATTCCTTGGTAAATTTGCTTTCTACCGGCGGCACGTCCTTGGTCACGGACGTAAGCACAAAATAATACTTTTCACCGACTTCCAGCCCTTTAACCACGTAATGGGTGTCATTTATGGGTTTCGGGTTGACCTTCTTATATCCCTTTCCGGAAGTTTTTGTCAAATATACATTGTAACCCGCCATATTTTTAGCCGGCATTCTTCCCCACTTCACGTCAATAGCGCCGTTTTTCTTCGCACTGCTTTTCTTGGCTACAGGGAATATCTCCGGTGTCCCCGGCACAACAGGCGCCGGCACGCCGGAAGCCTCATTCGAGTAGGCGCTCTCGACCGGTGGATAGGTATTGTTAATTGAAGTAACGACAAAATAATACCTTGTACCGTTCTTAAGCCCTTCGACAGTCACGTAATTTTCCTTGAGTCTTTTCTGCACGGGTATATACCTTGAACCGGGCGACTTGCTCATATACACAGCGTAACCCGTAACGTTCGGGTCATCGTTTGGTTCCCACGTAAGGTTGACCGCCCTGTTCGCGGGATAAGCCTTGAGGTTTTTGGGCTGCCTTACTACGCTGATGGCCCGGACTTCGCTCTTTTTCTTTCCAAACCTTAATGTCGCGGAAAACCTGTGCGAGTCCCCGAGGTGTTCCGCGTGCCCGATATACGCGTAATCTATCTGCCAGGTTTCCTCCCTGTAGGTCGCCCCGCCGGTGAACCTTCCCGGCATGGTTACAAAAGATGTATAACCGCCCCTTAAGCCCAGGCGCTTTTTAAAAAACCACCCTTCCAGCCCTACGTGAAGCCTTAATTCTTCCGGAGGCAGGGATGTTACCGCTGTTCCGTCAGAAGTATACAGCGTTTCGGATATAGGCTGGCCGGATATATTAAGGTCCTTGAACCACTCCAGGTCAGTCGATAAAAGCAGGCCTTCCTCGAGGTAATACGCTCCGCCCAGCCTGAATGATGTCGGCACCCTGTCCCGCGCGCCGCTCTGCCAGTCAATCGTCGTGTCTACATCCTGCACAAAAAGCCCAAAATTGAGTTTCTTTCCCCATTGCGGCAGCGGAATCTGGTAAAGCAGGCCCAGGTCTACACCCAGCCCGGTTGCTATTGCCTGAAGGTCTTCTTCCCCGGCAGTGGAGTTATAGTTTAAAAATTTTATGTTTACTCCCACGGAAAAAGTTTTTTCGAGGTTAAGCGCGGATGCAAAACTCCCCACTATGGTAAATTCCTTTGTGACATACTCATCCATATGTATAAGGGAAATTACAGAAAGCTGCCAGGCTGTATTCTGGTAAAAAGGCGAGCCAAACCCCATAAAAGTATAATATTCCTTCCCGTTCAGCAGAGGCCCAAAGAAAAGATTCAGCTCCGCCCTGTCAAGCTGAGTCAAACCAGCCGCGTTCCAGTAAACCGCGCTGCCGTCATCAGAAACTGCCGTAAAAGCATGCCCCATACCGAGGGCCCTTCCGCCTATTCCCAACACCCCTCCTTTGTCAAATGCCCCGGCAAGCAGGGAAACCGGCACGGCTGTTAAAATTATCAAAATTAAAAATAACTTTTTCATATTCCCCTCTCTCTTAAAAATTTGGATGAATTTTCTCGCCGTTTAAAGTAACGTTCGAGCCGCGCAGCATCTGCTTCTCCGAAATAAGGCCCTGTGAATAATTCCGTGCCTGCGCTTCGGGTACTACAAGCGTCATATCCTGTCCTCCATACTTGGCGTTTATACCTATCTCGCTAACAGAATGCCCCAAACTTTCTGTTATAGACCTTACCATCAACGACATCTCCTTTAACACGTATTTCGGCATTGTGTTGGCTGTAACGTATTCCATATTAAACTGCCGCGCGCCCTCGGGCGTTGTTTCTATAAAAGCGGCTCTTATGGCGCCCGAATTTATATTCGGGAACCCTATAATATTGACCGGCCCCGACTGCGTGGCAGCGCCCGGCTGCGCCCCCGCTGTACCGGTTACTTCCATGCCCAGCATCTGCTGCATTGCCGGAAGAAGCGGGTTCTCATAAGCTGTTTCCGGCGCCGGCTCAGGCGGAGGTACCGGCGTGGGTTTGTCCTTTCTCTCTTTTAAAGCCTCGATGCCCGCCTCAGCCTGCTCTTTTGCCGCGGCGTCCTCTGCCACATCCCTGTTCTTTATTCTGTCGAGCAGATCCTTCAGCTGGTCGAGCGCCCCGGTATCGGTCTTTTTTATAACCGGGGTAAATATTTTTACGGTCTGCACCGGCGTCGATGACGTGCTCCCCAGCTTATCCGTAGCCTCGAATATAAACGCATACTCACCGTCAGGTAAAAGCTGGTATTCATCATCAGTACCGTTCCACACTATTTGTGAAGGAGGCTTGCCTATATCCACGTAACTTTTTACAAGGTTATTTTTCTTGTCCAGTATGTTAAGCGCCCACCTGTCTATGCCTGCTTTTGATTTCGCGTCCAGTTTGAATATCACGACTTCCCCGTTTTTCGGAGCGAACTGAATAGGCTCGACCGCGGCGAATACCTCCGGCGTGGGAAGTTTTCTTTTTACCTCGCCCCACATCCAGTAAACCGTGAGCCAGTGGCTGTCTCCTTCATGCTCCGCGTTCTGGTCAAAAGGAAGGCCGCGAACATAAGCGTAATCCAGGCCGAGCCAGTACCTCGCGGAAATTCCCGCGCTGAAGCGCCAGGGCCCGGGGTACATAAAATATATAAGCCCTCCTCTTATGGCAAAATGATTGTCGAGCAGCCACTGCTCGAAACCGAATTTGAGCCGGTATTTTTCCGCCTCAAATACCTTGGGGTCGTTCACCATATCCCAGTCAACCGAAAAACTCGTTATTTCTTTTTCCACAAGCTGTGTTGTCCTCATTGAAAGCGCGAGAGATGAGGTAAAATAAATATCCCCTTCTATTCCTGTATTTGTATATTTCTTTCTGCCTGACACATCCCTCAGCATTATACCTATATTAAAATCCTTAAGAAATTCTATGAGCCTGAGTTTATACATAAATCCCACATCGAGCGCCCATGCCCAGGCTTCAAGCTCCTCCCACGCGGTCGCGGTCGTGTTCCCCGTATATCCGTCGAGTTCATTTTCAAGATTGGCGTCCGCAAACTGATATTTTACATTCAGCCCGAATAAAAAACTTTTGTCCGCTGTAAGCGGGGTCGCGTATGTCAAAAGCACCTGGTCTTCCTGAAAGGGCCGGTTTATAAACTCCCTGTATTTTTCAGCGAGGAAATCCTGCTGCGCGGGAGTGAAATCATCGTACCAGTCCTCGTAAAATCCCTCAGGAATAAAAAACGAACTTGAAGCGTCCGGAAAAAGCCCACTGCCCGCCGGGTTATTGACATTTTCCGGTATCGTTATCCTGTCCGGATACCTTCCAACCGGATGGTACAGTTTCATAAACGAAAGCCCGAAATATTGGCCCCCGAGAGATACCACAAATGACGCGAAATTAGTATAAGGCGCGTCACCGTAATAACTGCCGCCTGACCAGTAGACTTCATTATGGTTCATCTGGGCAAGGCCGGCGGGGTTATAGTATACAGCAGAAGCGTCGTCAGCTATTGCCGCGAACGCCTCGCCCATTCCTATTGCCCTCGCGCCCACGCCAAAAGGGTTATATTTGTTGAAAAACGGCCTGGTTGCGCTCTCCCACGTAATATCGGTAGCGTCCTCGAAATCAGCAGGGGCGGAAAACAAACTCAGATTAAAGCCCAAAACCAAAATAGATAATATAATAAATAAAATCATGCAGTTATTTTTTTTACGCACAATTTCCTCCGATTATTTCAATATATAAAAAATCGTTGCAAAATGGCCCGGCTCTTTTTTACTTTGAAGTAATTTAATTTACCACAGAAGATAATACGTGTCAAATATTTTTTTGCCCCGGGCGGCTATGATTTTCTTTATAAAAAAAGGGTTATCCCGGCCGTCCGCCCCCGGCCGGGGCGGTGAAACGTTTATATTCATATGCACACGTGAATTACCGCTAAAAACAAAAAAAATTGCAGAGAACGGTTTGCAACCGTTCCGTTTTTTGCAGAGACAGGGCTCTGCCCCTGTCTCGTTTTCAGGACAAAACGCGGGAAGTTTCATGCTCATTTCAGTTCTTCTTTTTTAACCTGCGACGCGTAAATTCCCCTTATTTTAAGCAGAATCTCTTTATACTCATCAGAAGCGTAATCAGGGAAGGTCCACTCAAAAGTCTCGAAATTTCCACCCCTGTATTTAAGCGTAACCTCGGCGTAAATCCCCCTCCCTATATATATTCTGTGGTAAAAATTCTTTGTCGAGGCAAGTATGAGTTTTGGGAGCGACATAATGCCGGGGTCTATGTTGATTTTCCTCTTTTCCGTGCCGGGATAATAAAATTTTTTCTCTGTTTCATTGGTAAATATTTTTATGCCCGCGAGTTCTGACGGGCATATTAATCTTTCAAAACTCATAAACGCGCGGCAGAGCCCCTTGCCCATCTCAACGTTGTAATAATCCGTGTGTTTAAAAGGAATTACAGGGCTTTCATAGTCAATCGGGCCGTACTTTTGAATAAGTATATTTTTTGACTCTTTTAAAACCTCTTCTTCTTTATAAATAAACCCGCACATAAACTTTTCAGGGCGCGGTTTTTTTATTTCCCCCACTTATCCGCCCTCCTTTTCCTTTACGCGCTTTACTATTATATCCGCGGCCCCGGCAGGCGCCAGCGAAGTTACGTCAATCCACTCCGCCTCTTTATACTTTTTGAACCATGTGGCCTGCCTCTTGGCGTATTTTCTTGTATTAATTTTTATCCTCCGGGCCGCTTCTGTCATTGATATTCTGCCTTTGATATAGGCAAGCGCCTCCTTGTATCCGATCGCCTGCATGGATGGCGCGGACTCATCAATTCCTTTTTTTCTGAGCGCCTTTACTTCGTCTATAAGCCCCCTCTCCATCATTTCATCCGCCCTTTTATCTATTCTTTCCCGTAATTTCTCCCTTTCAGCCTTCAGTACAAAAAAATAATACCTGTCTTTGTACTCCCTGCCCGGGGCTGTTTTTTTTAATTTCGAAACCTTTTCCCCCGCGGTTTCTATTATCTCCAGCGCCCTGATAACGCGCCTGGGATTGCTTCTGTCTATTACCCTCCCCTCGTCAGGGTCCTTCCTTTTCAGCATGTTATAAAGGTATTTGACCCCTTTTTCCTTTTCCAGCGCCCTTAACTTTTCCCTTACCCGCGTGCCCGGCTCCGGCGCCTCGAAAAGCCCCCTTATTATCGAATGTATATAAAGCCCTGTTCCCCCCGCTATTACCGGCACCTTACCCCTTTTTTTTATGGAATCCATTATTTTTTCCGCGGCGCGCTTGAACCTTGCCGCTGAGTAAACATCTTCCGGCCCTGTTATCGAAATCATGTAGTGCGGTATTCCCTCTGCCTCACCGGGCGGAATTTTCGAAGTACCGATGTCCATGCCCTTATATACCTGCATAGAATCGGCGGAAACTATTTCACCGCCTATTTTTCGCGCGGCCATTATCGCCGTTTCGGATTTTCCGGTCCCTGTAGGCCCGGCAATGATTATAAACACCCTTTCCCTCCGTTGACATTCAAAATTCATGATTCATATTCATAATTTACGGAAACATAAACCACGGTTAGGGCTATAGTTTTCTCTTAAACATTTTTTCCAGCTCGTAATAGCTTACCTTTACTATCGGCGGCCTGCCGTGCGGACAGGAATAAGGCTCATCGAGGTCAAAAAAATCCGAAAGAAGATTTTCTATCTCTCTCATGGAAAGCCTGTCTCCGCCCTTAACCGCAGCTCTGCATGACATAAGCGCCACTACATCCCTGAGCACTTCCGGGGCCGGAGCGCTTTCTTTTTTGCGCAGCGCGCCCGTTATCTCCCGCACCGCCTCTTTTACCTCTTTCTGCCTGATTATGACCGGGTGAGACGATATCTTATACTCGTTTTCCCCGAACGGCTCTATTGAAAATCCGGCTTTTTCGAATATTTCCTTTTTATTTTCTACAATTTTCTTCTCCGCCGCGGACACCTCAAAAACTTCAGGCACCAGCAGTTCCTGCGCCTTTATATCGCCTTTATTTATGCCTTTCATAAATTTCTCAAAAAGAACCTTTTCATGGGCCGCGTGCTGGTCGATTATTACAAGCGCCCCGCCGTCATCGCCGGCTATATAGGTATTGTTCACCTGGCCGAGGGCGGTTATATTCAAAAAATCCCTCCTGCCGGATTTCACCTCGACGCTTTCGCCCCCGCCTGTCACCTCTGTTTTTTTTCTCTCAAAAAGCGCCGGTTCCTCGGAAACCCCGGAAAAAACAGAGGGAGGGCTCTTTTCAGGCCTCGGCGCTGAGAAACCATCCCACCCTTCAGCCCGCGGCCGCGGGGCAGCCGCAAGGTCCTCCTCCTCAAACGCCCGGCTTACCGCTGATTTAATCATGCCGTAAACCAATCCTTCGTTTTTAAACTTAACCTCCGCCTTTGCCGGATGAACATTTACATCGACCAGCGAAGGATTGACATCTATAAAAATAAAGGCAGCCGGGAACCTTCCTCTCATAAGCATTGTCCCGTAGCCCTCTGTCACGGCGTAATTAAGGCGCCGGCTTGTTACCGCCCGCCTGTTCACAAAAATGTACTGGGCGCTCCTGTTGTTCCTTGTTATTTCCGGTTTTGTAACATAGCCGTAGACCTTGACATTATCGCTGAAATTTTCGATTTCCACCAGGCCTTCTGCTGTTTCTCTTCCGTACATTATCCTTATTTTTTCCCTGATTTCGCTTCCCTCCGGAAAAACAACAACCTCTTTGTCATCGATGGTAAGTTTCAGGGAAAGCCCTTCCCGAGCGAGCCCTTCTGACGCCACAGCGTCAATAATATGAGCCTCTTCGGTATAATTTTTCCTGAGGAACTTTTTTCTTGCCGGAGTGTTGTAAAAAAGGCCCCTTACATTTATTACCGTCCCGGCCCTTGCCGCCCTTTTTTCGGTTTTTAAAATTTTCGCGCCCGCTGCCTCTATATATGTCCCGGCCTCCTCTTCATCCGTCTTTGTGAGAAGGCTTACCCCCGCCACCGAGGCTATGGAAGCCAGGGCCTCCCCCCTGAACCCGAGAGTTTCTATATAATTCAAATCCTCTATCGAGCTTATTTTGCTTGTAGCGTGCCTTTTGAATGCCGCTTCCGCGTCCTTTTCATCCATGCCGCGCCCGTTGTCCGTAACTCCTATAAGTTTTTTTCCCGCGTCCTTTACACTCACGGAAATAAATGAAGCGCCCGCGTCTATGGAATTTTCCAGCATTTCCTTTACGCATGACGCCGGCCTGGATATAACCTCCCCGGCCGCTATCTGGTTCGCCACTTTCTCGGGCAAAATTTTTATTTTTCCCATAACACATCACCTTTTTGCGTTATAATAACACCGGGCCCACTCAGCGGACAACCGCGGCTTTTTCTATTATTCTTTCCCCGCCGGCCTCCATTATAAGGTAGTACACTCCTGCGGACACCTTTTCTCCGAAGGCATTGGTTCCGTCCCAGTAAATAGCCGGGCTCTCGTACGGGGCCTCCTCTGAAATTTCACCGGTTTTTTCGCCTTCAAAAAGCGTTTTTACGAATTCACCGCTCAGAGTATGCACCGAAAGTTTTATTTTCCCCGCGCTGACTATAAAATACTTAAGTTTCAGCTCCTCGCCTTTGCTCAGGTCCACGAGATTGGAAAACACACGTATCTTATTTTCCGGCAGGGGGAGCTCCACAACCGCGAGGTTATATATACCATCCTCATTTCCGTATTCGTCCACTGTTTTTACCATGTAATAATAAACATTATCCCATTCTGTCGTATCATCGAGGTAATCAGTTGCCGTTATTGTTACGCTGTTAGCCTTTTCATAAAGCCCCCCTCCGCTGTCACTCCTGTAAACATTATATCCCGAAAGCGCGGGCTCCCCCCCTCCGCTTCCCCCTGAGGCGGCCTCCCAGCTTAAATATACGTTCTTTTTATTCCTTATCTCGTATTCAACATCTCTGTTTTCGGGAAGTTCGACCGCCTTATAGGGCATCGCCGCTGTGCTGAGCGATTTTTCCCCTTCTCCCGCGCTGTTTACACCTGTAACAGTATAATAATATACCGTACCGTTTGTAAGCGCCGGGTCCTCGTCAATGTATTCTTTTCTGTCAAAGGCTATATTCGAGGCTATGGGCGCGCCGTATATATCCGGCACCGTGCTCCTGTAAATATTATAGTATTCGGGATCGCCGATTGTCCATATAAGCGTAACCCTGCCGTCCCCCGCCCTTGAGGCCAGGTACTTTGGCGGGGATTCGGGTTCCTCTATTGTCAGGGATACATCATCCGCCCCGCCGGTATTGCCCTGTATATCCACCGGCTCCACCATGTAATAATAAACCTCCGCTCCTCGCGATACTGTAAAGTCCCTGTAGTAATCTTTTGTGTGTTTTTCAACAAACGGCGCGGAAAAATCCCCGCTGCTTGTTGACCTGTAAATATTATACCCCGATAACCCGTAAGTATAAGGCATCGAAGGTTCCTCCCACGCCAGGAATATACTGTCATAAAGGTCCTCTGCCTCGAGTCCGTTAACCGGGTTTGGCGCCACGTATGCCGTTCCGGAAACAATTCCCGAATAAGGGCCCTCATTATAAGAGCCGTCCACCGAAGTTATCCTGTAATAATACCACGCCGGCGTGGTTACCGACGCGGTGTCCGTAAGGATCATTGCCTGTTCTGAAAAAGGAGAAGATATTGCCTGCGTGTAATAAGCGTCCGGCGGTGTATAAGTCGACCTGTAGATATTATAATAGGAAACCGGGGCCGCGCTTTCCCACGAAAGGGATATGGAACCATCCCCGCATGAAGTAAAAGCAGCGCTTTCAGGAGCCGGAGGGGCGGCCGCGGAAGCGGGCGTTACGTCAACATAAGCCGACGTTTCCGGGTCAGCCGCGCTTCCCCCGAATTTATTCCCTGTTGTTACCATATAATAATAACCAATGCCGTTCGTTACTGTATTATCAAAATAATACGTATTATTTGTATTTGATATCTCCCCGCTTACCGAAGAATAACCTCCTGTTGGATAGGTCGATCTGTAAACATTATACGCTGTCGCTCCGCTTTCAGGCGCGGGGTCCCAGTAAACAGAAACATACCCGTCATATCCGGTTGCCGAGGTTATTGTCGCGGAAAGAGGCTGGCCTATCGCGTAGGCCCCGGTTGTAACCGAGCGCCTTCCCGTAACATAATTAAGGGGCGGGCCGCCCGCCGTGGTCGTAACCGCCGCCGCCTGGTAATAATAAAAAACAGACGGTGTAAGGCCGGTATCTGTATAGGAATAAAGAGTGGCCCCTTCGGCGCCCGGAACCGGCGTAGCCGAAGAAAGGCCCGCCACGCTCTGCGCGCGGTAAACATTATACAATGTAATATTTTCTTCCTCTGCCGCAGGGGCCCAGCTTACAATAAGTTCACCCTCATTATTACCGAAAGAAACAGCCGCGCCGGTAACCGCCGCGGCTTCTATGGTAACGTAATCGTACGACGAGGCCGGCCCCGGCCCGTTGGCGTTATTCGCGTAAACCCTGTAATAATAATTCGCCCCCGGCTCTGCCTGGCTGTCCGTATATTCGGTATCCTGGGCCGAATAACTCACATAGCCCGAAAGCCCTGCGTCAAAGGATGGTTCCGTAGCCCGCTCCACGGTATATGAAGCAACGGATTCTTCATACGGGTTTCCCTCCCATAAAACAACAGCGCTTACCAGGTTTTCGCATACAGCGCTCACTCCCTGGGGCGCGGAAGGCACATCATCGCCTTCGCTGAAAAAAGAAAAATATTCCGGCACCGAAGTATTTTCCGCGCTATCCACTGTCATGAACTTATAATAATAAACCGTCCCTGTTCCAAGCCCGCTGTCTGACGCCGAATACGCGTTCACAGTGGAACTATAAGGCACAAAAACCCTTTCCTCCGCGGATGAAAAATCCTGCGAAGTATCCCGGTATAAACTGAAACCGGAAATGCCGTGAGTTCCGAAAATACTCGTCCCCTCCGAACTGGCGCTCCAGGCCAGAGATACATCCGAAGCCCCGGCGGTAATAGTCAACGCCCGCGGTGTAAAGGGCGGGGCAAACGGAATTCCCGCGTATGTAACCGGCGAATAAGCGCCCTTGCTCCCGGATTCGGAATAGGAAGATATCCTGTAATAGTACTCAAAACCATTTATAACCTCTTCATCTATATATTCGTCTCTCCACGCCCTTGCCGTCCGTGTATTCTTGAAAAGTTCCGGCGAAGTTGCCCTGTAGATATTATACGCCGTGACCTCTTCGCTCCCGGCTTTTTCCCAGCTTAAAAACACCCTGGAATTAAACGCCTCCGCCTCCCAAATATTCACCGGCGGCCGCGGCGACACGCACAGTTCTTCCGCGAGGGGCCCGCCCCCTTCCGCGTCCCTTGCCTGCACAGTATAATAATAGGCCGTAAAAGTATCGGCCCCCGTATCTGTATAACTTGTCCCCGGCGATACAGTGACTTTTTCCCCGTAGGAGGAAGAGGTTATTCCCGGCCAGGTGCTCCTGTATACATAATACTCAATAACAGCCGTTTCAGTAACATCATCCCAGGAGGCGGTTATATCGGCGCCGTCAAAAACAAGTTCAAACCCCTCTATATCAACGCCTGCCGCGGCCGGAACATACAAAAACGCCAAAGCACAAATTATAAATATTTTTTTCATAAAATACTCCTTTTAACCTTTAATCAACTACCCCGTAGCAAGCTACGGGGTATGAACGACTGAACAACTGACTGCCTTCGCAGCAAGCTGCGGGGAATTTACCCCTAATCATCACACCCTGTCCGCCGACTTGTCCGCCATAGCCTGAAAGGCGGAGGTGGAAGCCTTGGCG
>CAZHOD010000001.1:4811-26075 GCA_964534075.1 uncultured Spirochaetia bacterium | reverse complement strand
GAAACAGCAACAGCCATAAAAGCCGCCATCACAGCGACAAAAGGCAGCGCTGTGATTAAAAGTTCTATTTTACCCGCGGCTATCATGATAACCCGTTCACGCTGACCATTATTATTTTTTTTGAACCGGGAGCGGTAACATAAAGTGTCCCGCCGTCTTCTGAAAGCGCCATCTTTTTGGGCGTCCCCCCTTCCATGCCCAGTTCGAATACTTTTTTCCCGGACTCAACATCTATGAAAAAAAGCTTTTCCCTCAGGCAGGAACTTATATAAAGGTACTTTTTTGATTTTGAAAGAGCCCCTCCGCTTATCCCTCCCGGCACCATTATACTGCGCTTTAACGCATATTCCCCTGTATCAAAAATTATTATAGTGGACTTGTGGTTAAAAGCGTACTCCCATTCGTTCAGTATTGCTATTTCATTTTTATTGAGAGGGATAATCTTTATGGGAGAAACACCGGTGTCGACCTTTGTGAAAAGATGGTGTTTTTTCACAGTGTCTATAATCTCGACCGTATTGGTATATTTACATGAAACATAAAGCAGTTTGTCATCCGGGGCCAGGTACAGATCCGAGGGCCACTTCCCCGTATATATCTTTTTTATCCTTTTATTCGTCACGAGGTCTATTATTGCCACGTTTGAGCTGCCGGTATTTGCCGCGTAAAGCCTGTCTTCCTCTGTTGACACACATATCGCCGAAGGCCTGATGCCCCCCGTCCTTATATTCACGGATTTTTCGTTTATTGTATTAAAAATAGTAACGGTGTTGCTGCGTTTATTCGCGATATAAATTTTATGTGTTCCTATGACAATATCCGCGGGGTACCTGCCGGTTTTTATGGTTTTTTTTCTTTTTTTTGAGGCAATATCGTAAAAATAAACCCTCCTGCCGCGCTCACTTCCTATATAAACGCCGTTATTCTTTTCATCGGGAAGGACAACAGACGGTATAAAGCTCAGTTTTATGGAGCCTTTTATTTCAGGCATTTTTATTTCTTTTTTTGCGCAGCCGGTTCCCCCGGCGAGCAGAATAAATATAAACACGATAAATATAACAAAATCGCGCCTGCCTCTTTTTTCTCCGCCGGCGCCTTCCGGTATGAACCCGCGGGCCGATAGAAAAGCGCCGAAAAACAGGGCAAGCAGCAGGACAATAACCGGCGCGTCCTCCGCGGCAGCAGCGAGAACAGCCAGGGCCAGCGCAGCTTTCGCGGCTATGGCGGAAATTTCCGCGGCCTTTTCTCTGTCCCTCAATATAAAAAGGGAATACGCCAGCGCAATTATTAAAATGACGAGAACCGCCGGAATCAGGTCAATCACCGCTCCCCTCCTTTCCGGAATAATAAAAAAGCAGGGTTATCCCGGTAGAGGCAAGCAGCGCGCATGACGCGAAGATTAAGAGCCCGGCCTTATAAAACCCCTCTTTTTCCGTCGGCATACAGCCTGCCCCTGAAAAATAAAAAACCGCCGCGGCAGCCGCGAGAACCGCAGCAGCGCCCGCTGCTATTTTTCCCTTTATATTCACCGGCCGCCTTTTTTCACCACTCCCGGTTAAAAATACGGCATCCAGAAAAAAAACGCCCAGCAAAAACGCGGCGGCGGCAGGTATGCCGGCTCCCGCGGCCGCGAGAACAACCGCCAATAAAACATTGATTGTCCCGGAAAATACAGCTTTCAGCTTTTTCTTTTTTATGAAAATCACCGCGGCATAAAGCACTATGCCCGCGGCAAACATGGCTTCATACATATATTTCTCCCCGTTTGCGTAAAAACACCCCGTACCCGGAGCTTTAAAACAGCCTTTTTTATCCGCTTTCTACGGAAAGCGCGGAGATATGCCCGTAATTGTTTTATCTTTTTTTATGTTTCTTTTCGAAATTTTCCCATTCCACAATAACCGGGCTTGCCACAAAAATCGAAGAATAGGTCCCGATTATTATCCCGAGCATAAGCGCCAGTGAAAAATTATTCAAAACATGCCCGCCAAAAAGAAAAAGAGAACCGACCACAAAAAGGGTCGTTGTCGAGGTTATGACTGTCCTGCCCAGCACCTCATTTATGGAGTCATTGACTATTTTTTCATAAGGCATTTTAAGTATCTTCCTGAGATTTTCCCTTATCCTGTCGAAAAGCACAACCGAATCGTTCAGGGAATACCCGGCCAGGGTCAAAAACGCGGTTATTACCAGCAGGTCTATTTCCCTTCCCATAAGCACCATGATACCCAAAACTACAATCACGTCGTGAAACGTGGCAAAAGTAGCGGCGACCGCGAATTTGAACTTAAAACGTATCCATATATAGATAAGTATCCCTATAACCGCCCATAAAAGCGCGAACAAAGCCTTTTGTTTAAGCTGATGTGAAACAACAGGACCTATCTCATTCGTGCCCAGTACCGTTACTTTTATACCTTCTGTACCTTCCCTCAGTACAGACGCCACCTTTGACGCGGCGTTTCCTGTCTCAACCTCATCAACACCGAGCCTTATAAGGCTTTTGTTCTCCGTTTCCGCGCCGATTTGCTGGATGGTTACTTTTGTGAAATTATTATCCGCCATGATTCCTCTTATTTTCGCTACACTTACGGGTTTTGAAAATTGCACCTGCACGGTCGAGCCTCCGGTAAAATCCAGGCCCATATTCGCCTCATTGGCCGCTATCTTATAAAGGGCGTAAAATCCGTTTATAAGCAATAAAGCGGATATTACAAACGCTATTTTCCTCGTTCCGATAAAATTAAAATTCGCATTTTTAAGTATCTCTATCATTTATTACCTCCGGTTTTTTACTCTAGCCTTATTTTTTGTTTTCCGTCCCGCTCCCTGCCTTTAAATTATTAAACATAAATTTTCATTTTAACGCTATATACTAAGTTTCTTATAATGTTTTCTTATGTCAAATGCCGTCCTTGTTACAAAAAACGCGGTATAAAGGCTTATTGCCACGCCCCAAAAAAGCGTAACCGCGAATCCCCTTATGGGGCCGGTACCAAACTGAAAAAGTATTGCCGCGGTAATAAGCGACGTGACATGCGAGTCAAGTATTGTCAGCCAGGCCCTGTTATACCCCGCGTCTATGGCGGCGCGTACGGTTTTGCCGGTCCTCAGCTCCTCCCTTATCCTTTCGAATATAAGGACATTCGCGTCGATCGCCATACCAAGGGTCAATGTAAGGCCCGCTATTCCCGGAAGCGTAAGGGTCGCGTTCAGCGCCGCAAGTATCCCCATAACAAAAAGAAGGTTGAGCAGAAGCGCCAGGTCCGCAATAACGCCCGAAAAGCCGTAATAAAGAATCATGGCTAAAACCACGAGCGCGGCGCCTATTAGTATGGATTTTTTCCCTTTTTTTATGGCGTCCTCTCCCAGCGAGGGGCCCACAACATAATTGGAAACTATCTTGACGGGCGCGGGTAAAGCACCTGCCCTTAAAACCAGGGCAAGATCCCTTGCTTCTTCAAGCGAAAACTCGCCTTCTATTATACCCTCGCCTCCGCTTATCCGGTCCCTTATAACAGGGGCGGAATATACCCTGTCATCCAGTATTATTGCCAGCTTTCTTCCTACATTATCGCCGGTAACCTCCGCAAATTTTCTGCCGCCTTTGGGCGAGAGCTTAAACAGCACTATGGGTTTGCCATACTGCCCCATATTTACCTTCGCGTCCTCGAGATCCGCGCCTGTTAATAAATCTTTTTTGTCCAGTATGACCCTGCTTCCTTCCCTGTCTTTCAGGACAAAAACCTCCTCGGGCATTTTGGACGCCACGGTATTTCCGCTCGCGTCCGTAAGCTCGGATATTGTATGCCTTTCATTAACAAGCCTGAACTCAAGTAAGGCTGTTTTTCCTATTATATCAAGCGCCCTCTCAGGCTCCTTTATGCCGGGAAGCTGTATTACTATAAATTTTTCCCCTTCCCTCTGTATCATGGGCTCGGCTACGCCGAGCGCGTCTACCCTGTTCCTCAGTATTTCAAGAGCCCTGGATACCGCCTCTTCTGTTTCCATGTCTTTGGGCATATTCTTATCATCAATGGCAAGTTTAACGAACATGCCGCCCTGGAGGTCAAGCCCCAGGCGTATTTTACCCTCTTCAAGCACCGTTCCTTCGGGCCCTTTAACATCGAAAGGCGGGTATATTTTCCACGCTGCCAGCAGTATAAAGGCAATCGTAATAAAAATGATTATCTGTTGTCTTCGGTACATTTATATAAACCTCCGGTTTAAAATTATGCCGGTGCCCGGGTTTTTTCCCGGTCTTTATTTCTTTTTTTTAACCCTCCGGCGGGGGGTTTTACCGGTTTTCCTGCCGGTTTTTTTTAACATGGACCTTGCGGCCTTTACAATATGCTTATCAGCAATTCCGTACTTTTCAAAAAGCTGATCCGGCTCTCCCGACTCGGCAAATAAATCCCGGATACCGAGGCGCACAAGCCGGGCCGGGCACTTTTCCGCGATTACTTCCGCTACTGCCGAGCCAAGGCCGCCTATTATGCTGTGTTCCTCTATTGTAATTATTTTTCCGGATTTACAGGCCGCGCGTTTGACTGCCTTTTCGTCTATCGGCTTTATAGTGGGCATATGCAAAATTTCAGCCGATATGCCTTCTTTTTTAAGGATTTCCCCCGCGTTCAGCGCCTGAAAAAGCATAACACCCGTGGATATAATTGTTATGTCATTTCCTTTTTTTATGATTTTTGCCTTACCGAACTCGAATTTATAATCCGGCCCGAAAATAACCGGCGTCTTCATCCTGGCCATCCTGACATAAACCGGAGAATCATAATAAGAAACCAAAAATTCTATTAATTTTTCCGTCTCAACCGAATCAGCCGGGGCCACCACCTTCATATTGGGAAGCGCCCTGATTATCGCCATGTCCTCGCACGCCTGGTGTGTGGGGCCGTCCGCGCCTACGGAAACACCCGCGTGTGTCAGTACTATTTTAACGGGAAGGTTGGGGTACGCTATGGAATTTCTTATCTGTTCCCACGGCCTGCCCGACCCGAATATCGCGAAAGTGGAGGCAAACGGGTTCATCCCGGACGCGGCAAGGCCCGCGGCAGTCGCCATAAGGTCCTGCTCTGAAACGCCCATATCGAAGAACCTTTCAGGGTAAACCTTTCCAAACCTGGCTGTCTGTGTGGATTTAGCCAGGTCACCATCGAGTACAACTATGTTGGTGTCTTTTTTTCCCAGGCGAACAAGCGTGTCCCCGTAAATGTTCCTCATGGATGTCTTTTTTACTTGTTCTTCCATTCAGCGCCTCCCAGTTCACACATTGCCTTGTTGCACTCTTCCTCTGTAGGAGCCACGCCGTGGTATTCCACTTTTCTCTCCATAAAAGAAACTCCTTTGCCCTTGACCGTTCTGGCTATAATAATCGTGGGTATACCTTTTGTATTCTTCGCGTCATCAAATGCCTCGGTTATCGCTTCGTGATTATGCCCGTCTATTTCAAGAACGTTCCAGTTAAACGCCTTCCATTTTTCCACCAGGGGCTCCACTCCGGACTTAACCTCGCCTATGGAGCCGTCTATCTGCAGGCCGTTATAATCAAGTATCGCGCAAAGATTATCGAGGCGCCTGGAATAAGAGCTCATTGCCGCCTCCCATATCTGCCCCTCCTCTATCTCGCCGTCCCCGAACATTACGTAAACCCTGGATTTCAGCCCTTTTAGGCGGGAGGCAAGCGCCATGCCGTTGGCCACAGAAAGCCCCTGGCCGAGGGAGCCGGTTGTCATATCCACCCCCGGCGTTTTTCTCATATCCGGATGACCCGAAAGGCTCGAACCTATTTTCCTCAGGGACCACAGCTCTTTTTCCGGAAAAAAACCTCTCTCCGCCAGCGCCGCGTATAACGCGGGCGCCGCGTGGCCCTTGGACAGCACAAACCTGTCCCTGTGTTCTTTTTGAGGATTTTTAGGGTCGATATCCATGGCATAAAAATACAGGGCCGCTATTATATCGGTCGCGGAAAGAGAGCCGCCGATGTGCCCGGAACGCGCGCACCCGAGCATTTTTATTATATTCATCCTCATTTTATTTGTTTTTCCCTCAAGCATTTTTATCGTGTCGCTGTAATTTTTGTATACTTTACCCGCCCCTATTTTTTCCTTTTTATTAATAAATCTATCCAGTTCTTTTTTCTGAGGCATTGCCTCCTGCGCGCCGATTTTTCTCGTCACAAGAGCCCCTGCCGCGCTTCCGTAATCAATACCGTCTACTACATATTTATCATCGGCTATTGCCGCGGCCATTCCCGCGACAAAAGAGTCCCCCGATCCTATTGTATCCTTTACGTCATATCCATAGCGGTGAAATACGGTCGCGCCGTGCCTGTTCACAAGTAAAGTACCCTCTTTTCCCATTGTTATTATTACATGATTGACCCCCCGCTTGCGCATCTCCATGCCTGCGAGGGTGCCTGTCTCCATATGGGATATTACCCTTTCTGTAAGATAACCGCCTTCCCTCTCGTTCATTATTACTATATCCAGCCCTTCAAGTGTGCGCAGTATCTCGTCCCTGTTTTTTGTCCCGGCGGCTCCGACATTCAAAATGGCCTTCACCTTATGTTTTCTAGCTATTTCTATGGCCTTAAGAACGGTGCGCGTGGGTATTTCAGTGCAGACAACAACGACCTTCGCGGACGCTATGGCCTCCTCCGACCTTTCAATATCCTCGGGTGAAAGGGCCTCGTTGGCTCCAGTGTAAAGGGTAACCTTGTTTCCCCTCCTTCCGGTGGTATTGACCAGCGCCACCCCGGTGGTGAAGCTTTCGTCGGTTAAAAAATAATCAAGGTTTATATTTTCGTGATTTAAATTTTTCATTACTATACCGGGAATAGGGTCCCTGCCTTTTTTAGCTATGAAATTCACCTTTTTTCCCAGGCGGGCAAGCGCTACTGCCTGATTTGCCCCTTTTCCGCCGGGAAGAAAATATATATTTTCGCCCGCTACGGTCTCGCCCCTTTCCGGCATTCTCTCTGTCTTTACTATCATGTCCAGATTAACGCTGCCTATAACCGTAATGGTATCGCTCATAAAAAACTCCTTTGTATAAGTACCCGCAACTAAATCATACCGTGCTTTCAGGCCTGAAAATCCCTTTGGATACAATATCAGGATGCATGAAAATTATACAGGATTATATAATAGTGGTGGGCTTTTTTCAAGGGCAAAATCAGCGAATAATATCGGCGCTTGTGGTAATTGAGCACAGCCCGGCCTTTGACCACAGGGATTGTCCTTGCCGGGGATAAAAAATGTTGGGTCCTGTATTTTAACTTTTTTATCTTTTTATTTATATCTTATAACTTATATCTTATTCCTTTAGTATCCTCAGTCCAGTTTTATCTCCTCGCCCGTAATCTCGAGCAACTGGGTAAGGGTAAGAAAACCGTATCTATTTAGCTTATGATGAAGGATTTTAAGGAACTTTACCCCCACTTCAAATCCGGCCCCTTTTTTTTCGCACCGCATAACCTCAGCAAGCGCCCTGCACGCGCAGGAAAGCCCGGGCAAAGGCAGGTACATGCTTACGGCAATAAACTTTTTTTGCTGAATTTCTTCTTCCGTATACATAAGAAGCCCGGATGTCGAAACATTAAGCGCCCGGCTTTCATCGCATTTTTTGAAAATTTGTTCGGGATCGAATTTTTTTGTTATCGCGTGATCAGCCTCGTCATCCGTCAACACCCTGTATTTCACGGAAACATTGACAGCCACCCTGGGGTATTCTCTCCTTTCCCGGGGAACAAGAAGCTCTCCCTTGCGGTCCTTTTTTTCTTCACCTTCCACGCTCGCTCCTCCTCAGGCATCCTGTCAGTATTTTTGTTCTTTTACGTCAAGTAAATCATTAAGGTTAAGGTATTTATAATTTTTCAGGTTATGATGCATTATTTTAAGAAATTTAAGCCCTGTTTTAAATCCATATTTATCTTCCTCCGGCGCTTTTTCCCTTCTGACAACTTCGCCGATTGCCCTGCAATTCGCTGATATGCCGGGTATGGAAATATACATATTCACCGCGACTATGCTTTTCAGGGGAATCTCTTCGTTGACATACATAAGAGCCCCTGCTTTTGATACGTCTATGGTCTCTCCCTCGCTGTACTGCCGCAGTATTGTATCCGCGTCAAAATTCCTTCCAAGCGCCGAAGTCGCCTCTTCTTTTTCCAGCACCCGGTACCTCGCCGCTACGGACATTGGCACACGCGGGTATTCCCTTTTTTCTCCGGGCAGCCGCAATTCGCCCATTGTTTTTTCTTCCATAATACCACCCTCCTTATTCATCCCGTATTTTAATTTATTATATCAGAAGCAAAATAATTGTCAAATAAACACGGATGAATACCAGTAAGCAGGGGCGTGCACTGCGTATCCCAAAAAGCTTTACAGGATTTACGGAACAAAACGAATTCCGCACATTTTTTTGTAGGGGCCGCCCTGTGTGGCGGCCCGCAATGATGGGCGACCACTTAGGGTCGCCCCTACAAAGACTTGTCCCCTTATCCCTTGCCTTATATCTTATATCTTGTCCCCTTGTCCCTTTTTTACAAGCACCTCGAATACCCGCACACCCTGCCCCTGCAGGAAACCTTTGGTTTCCATGGGGTTTTACCCCATAAAATTATTGTTGATTTTGTTGGGGCTCTTCGGCGAATATTTAAACAGGAAAATGCCGTATACACAGGGCTCGTTTAGAGACATCTCGAATACCCGCACACCCTGCCCCTGCAGGAAACCTTTGGTTTCCATGGGGTTTTACCCCATAAAATTATTGTTGATTTTGTTGGGGCTCTTCGGCGAATATTTAAACAGGAAAATGCCGTATACACAGGGCTCGTTTAGAGACACCTCGAATACCCGCACACCCTGCACACATCGCAGCCGCCTTCGTGCTCGAGCGTCGCTCCGCATTCCGGGCATGTCGCGCTCATTGCCCTGCCATCGCCCTGTTTAATGACAAAATTTTCTTCGTTCCCCGACCTGTTATGCATATATTTTTCAAGCGCTATGCCTATGGCATCCGGGCACGAAAGCACAATCCCTCCCTGCTGCCATGCCGGCGCGGGGCACCTCGTCCCCCTTAAATGCTTTATGATTACATCCGGTTTTACTCCCGCCCTCAGGGCAACCGACACCAGCCTGCTTATTGCCTCGGACTGGGCAGCCGCGCATCCGCCTGATTTCCCCATCTGCGTAAAAACTTCGCACAACCCGCTTTCATCCTCATTTATGGTCACGTAAAGGTTGCCGCACCCTGTTTGCATCTTTATTGTCTGCCCAAAGGTAACCGGCGGCCTTTTCCTGGGCTCTATCTGCTCACGCGCCCTGTTTATGGTTGTTTTTTCCTTTTGCGCGGTGGACATTGTAAGTACCTGGACATCGCGTGACCGGTCCCTGTAAATGGTAACACCTTTACATTTTTTTTCATACGCAAGCTCGTAAACCTCTTTTACCTCTCCCTTTGCCGCGGTATTTTTGAAATTAACGGTCTTTGACACCGCGTTGTCCGTGGATTCCTGGAACGCAGCCTGCGTCCTTATGTGCCACTCTGGGGTTATGTCGTGGGCTGTCAAAAATATTTTTTTTACGTCATCCGGCACTTCTTTTATACCCGTTACATGCCCTTGCTCTCCCACCTTCATCATAAGTTCATCCGAATAAAAACCTCTTTCCCCGGCTGTTTCAAGGAAATATTTGTTTATCTCAGGCAGTTTGTCATTATCCATAACTGTTTTTATATAAGCCACCGCAAAAAGCGGCTCCACTCCCGATGAACAGCCCGCTATCATCGACAGCGTGCCTGTGGGCGCTATGGTTGTGAGAGTGGCGTTCCTGAGCCTTTTTCCCTTCTCCGCGTATACCGATTTTTCATAATTAGGGAACACCCCTCTTTTTTCCGCGAGTTTTGCGGACGCTTTTTCCGCTTCTTTATGTATGAAAGCCATGACCTCTTTCGCAAGTTTCTCCGCTTTTCCGGAATTATAAGGTATGTTAAGCTGTATAAGCATATCTGCCCAGCCCATTACACCCAGGCCTATTTTCCTGTTTTGCTTTACTATTTTCGCTATGCGTTCAAGCGGGTATTTGCTCATATCTATTACATTGTCCAGAAAATGAACAGCGTCGCGCGTTATTTCCCTTATTTTGTCATAATCGACTTTTCCCTGCCCTGTTACCATACGCGCGAGGTTAATGGAGCCGAGGTTGCACGCCTCGTAAGGCAAAAGAGGCTGTTCACCGCAGTTCGAAATAACCACCCCGTTGGCAAAGTAGGAATGCGTAAAAGGCTCTGTCAGGTCATATACGTCCTTTTCCCCTTCAGGTTCTATTGACGTTATCTTTTCCTCAAAAGAATCTTCATAATAGCGCGCCGACAACAGTTCCCCGGATATCTTTTCGTGTTTCCTGTTCAGGAATCCGGCTGTTTCAAGGAAAACCCCCAGGCTTTTTCTTGAAATATTCAGCTCATAAAGCACGCCGTCAAGTATGTATTCCTTTTCATGTCCGCTATTATTCGTATACGCGAAACCCTTACGTTCTTCACGGCTTCTGTCATATATGCATGATTTTATGCCCATATTCAGCAGGAGCAGCTGCACATCCTCCAGCAGTTTTTTTGATTTCGAGGAAAGCCTTGCGTACCTGCGTGATTCACCCGCAGAGGCAAGCGTGCCGTCAGCGCTGAAAAGCCCCCTGATGAAACCCGCAACTGCTTCTTTGGGAGCTGAAAAAACAGGTGCAGGAACCCTTTTTTCACCGGCTTTTGCCTGCAACAGCCCGAGTTTCGTAAAAAAATCGACAAAATACCTGCTGTGATATGAAAGATGATATACTGTTTCTCCTCTTTTGACCGGCTTTATATCCTTTCCATAATAACCATTCAGCACTTTGCTCATATACTGCATAACATCAAAATCGTCATTGCCGAAAGTCAGGCCGAACCTGCAGTCCCTGCCCGAACTTATTATCCAGCCGTCCCCTACGGCATATCCAAGCACCTCTCCAAGTTCACGGGTCCATTCCAAAGGAAGGTTAAGCGAATAACTTCTCCCGTTTTTGCCCTTGTGATGATTAATGGACTCAAAAGGAAGCCTGGTTTCTTTATTAAACAGCCCCCTTTGAGGCTGGATGTAAACTGTATCCGCATGCGGCTGAAGGTCTTTCACTTTTACCCATCCGCGCTGTGTGTAAATTTTATGGCCCTTTGTCGCCGAGATTCTGTATCCGGATTTCGTTGTTATCCTGTAAACATGTTTTTTTCCGGTTTTAAAGGCCTTTGAAATGCTGCTCAGTACGCATTTCCTCCGGACGGCTACCCCTGTTCCTCCACTGTTCCCGGAAAGCACAAACTCGTCCGCAAGCACCTTAACCCCTCCTTCCGGATATTTTTCCGCGATTTCCTTTATACTGATAAATCCGGATTCCGTCGAAACCATAGTGTCACCGGCCACGCAAGGATTAGTAGATTCTATCATCCCGATTTCCGGGGTCGGGTTGTCCTCGTTTATCCTGTCGAGGAATATTATCCCCGGGTCCCCGTTTTTCCAGGAATATTCCACTATCATATCGAAAATTTCTTCCGCGCTTTCATCCTTTACCTGTTCCCCGTTACGCGGGTTTACAAGCGGGTATTTTTTGCCTTTTTTAAGGGCCTCCATAAATTCATCTGTCAGCGCCACGGAAATATTAAAATTATTTATCTCGTTGTTTTCGGCCTTGCATGTAATAAAATCTCTTATATCGGGGTGGTCGACCCTGAGTATCCCCATATTCGCCCCTCGCCTGGTTCCGCCCTGTTTTATCGCCTCTGTAGCCGCGTTGAATACCTTCATAAATGAAACCGGCCCCGAGGAAATGCCGTTTGTGGTTTTTACCCTGTCTCGGCCCGGCCTTAAACCGGAAAAGGAAAAACCCGTTCCCCCCCCGCTTTTATGTATAAGAGCGGCGTTTTTTATTGAATCGAATATGCCTTCTATGGAATCATCCACCGGCAGGACAAAACACGCCGCAAGCTGCTGAAGCTCCCTTCCCGCGTTCATCAATGTCGGTGAATTCGGAAGAAAATCGAACGATGCCATGAGGTTGTAAAAATTTTCCGCGGTTTTTTTTGTATCCGCGTTTTCATCGTAATTTTTATCAGCGAGCGCTATATTTTCCGCTACCCGTTTAAACATTCCCTGCGCGTCCTCAATTGGTTTACCTTCATTATCCTTGATAAAATACCTTTTTTTTAGCACTGACAGGGCATTGTCCGTAAGTTTTGGTTTTATAAGGGCCTTTTTATCCATTTTTTCTCCTTTTTTGCTGTATGTACCCGGTTTGTTTTATAACCGAAAAATAATTATACGCCATATATAAAGCGTGTCAAGGCGGAAACTTTACGGTGTCAACGCCAAATAGAAATGTCCGCTTTTTCATAATGATTATTCCTTATGATTTGCTTTGACTTTCTCTCTTTCATTGTTTATTATGGAAAATATAAAATCAAAGGAGGAAAAATGCGATCCGTTTCTATAATTATACCCGCGTATAACGAGGAAAACAGGCTCCCGGATACTTTAAAAAAGATACAGGAATACCTTTACAAAAGAAAACTCCGCCACGAAATAATAATAGTAAACGACGGGAGCACCGACAATACCGCCGCGGCGGTACAAAAATTCCGGGATCTACGCGTAAAGGTAATCAATAATAAGGAAAATATGGGAAAAGGATACTCCATACACCGGGGGGTCCTTGCCTCCAAAAACGACATAATCCTTTTTACAGACGCCGACCTTTCGACCCCCATAAAATTTTTGGATGATTTTCTCGCCATACATAAAAAGGGCTATGACGTGGCCATAGCCTCCAGGGCACTAAACCGCGGACTCATTAAAAAACGACAGCCTTTTATACGCGACTCCATGGGCCGTATTTTCAATATACTTGTAACAGCCGTCACCGGCCTGAAAATAAAGGATACGCAGTGCGGGTTTAAAAGCTTTACAAAAAAAGCGGCCGAACAGATTTTCCGCAGGCAGACAATATTCGATTTTGGCTTTGACGTGGAAATATTATATATAGCCTCCCTGAAAAAATTAAAAATACACGAGTCCGCGGTGGAATGGTACGACTCACCGGGCACAAAAGTAAATCCGGTAAAGGATTCGCTTAAAATGTTCGCGGGCCTTTTTAAAATCAAAATCAACAACTTAAAGGGCGCTTATAATTGATGTCCCTTTTGTTCATAATTATTTTCTGCGTGGCCATACTCTTTTCAATGCTGGGGCTGGGCGGAGGGGTTTTTTATGTCCCTCTTCTGCTCCAGGCCGGCCTTCCTTTCCGCGAGGCGGCGGCCACTTCGCTTTCCATTATCCTTGTTATGTCGCTGACCGCGACATTTTTTTTCCATAAAAACAGGCTCGTGGACTGGAAACTTGTTTTACTGCTCGAGCCGTTTTCCATTGCGGGGGCCTATACAGCGGGCCTTTCGTCGGACTTTTTTGAAGTCAGCCTGCTCGAAGGCCTTTTCGGCCTTGTAGCCCTTGTTTCCGCCTTTTTTATGCTAAAACCGGCCGTGCCAAAACCCTTTAAAAAAATAAACAGGACAGGTTTTATCCACCGCAGGATGGGAGGCGAAGAATACCATATAAACCTCTGGGCCGGCGTCCCTCTTTCATTTATCGCGGGTTACGGTTCTGTTCTTTTAGGAATAGGAGGCGGGTTCGCCAAAGTGCCAATGATGGCCCTCATTTTCGGCGTACCTTCAAAAATCGCCATCGCCACTTCCTCCGCCATGATAGTCATAACATCCCTGACGGGATTTTCGGGCTACGCGCTCACCGGCCATGTAAACTATGAACTTTCGCTCATACTTGCCGTGGCGGTATTTTTTGGGGGGTATGCAGGCTCAAGAATTTCCGTTACAACGGAAAAACGTTTTATCAGTACGCTCTTTGGCGTACTCCTTATAATTGTATCCGGCTGGATGCTATACAGGGCAATGGGTTAAACTGCATAATGAATTAAAGTATAAAACATAAGTAATCCCGCGGTTTGACAGCTGCGCGGCCGGGAATCGGCCCGCTGCTGTTTTTTGCCTGTTTTCGGTTTTAAACTTTCAATTTATTTATTGTCCGGTTAACCGCGCCGTTTTAAAACCGGTTTTCTCACGGGGATGATATTGGAAAGAACGAATAATATAAGGCCGGCAAGCAGCCACCCCCGGTAATTTTCCTCGTATTTTACGTTTTTCTTAATATCAGCCTTATTTTCCTCCATATCCTTTATATCACTGTATATATCTTTGAACGCGCCTTTATCCTGCACTCTGTAATATTTGCCTCCTGTAATTTTCGCGACGCGTTTCAGTTGAGAATCATCCAGTTTTGACACGACCACCCTGCCCCGGTAGGTTTTAAATCTCGGCCTGCCGAACGCGTCCCTGCCTGTGGGTATCCTCCCTCCCTGTTTTGTCCCTACTCCTATTGTATAAACTCTTATTCCTTTTTCCTTTGCCTTTCGGGCGGCTTTTATCGGGTCGCCGCCGGCTGTATTTTCCCCGTCGGTTATAAGTATAATGATTTTCGATTTACCGCCCTTAAGCTCCAGCCTCTTAACCGACGCGTTCACCGCGTTTCCCAGCGCGGTGCCGTCCTTAAAAAGCATGCCCGGGAAAACATTGTCCGTTATAAGTTCCATGGCCTCGTAATCTATGGTGAGCGGGCACTGGATAAAATCCACGCCCGCGAAAACTATAAGGCCGGCCCTGTCTCCCGCGAGGGTATAAAGAAAATTTTTGACGCCTTTTTTCACAAGCGCCATCCGGTTCGGTTCAAGGTCTATCGCGGCCATCGAGGATGATACGTCAAGCGCTATCATAATATCTATCCCCCTGTAAGTTACGTCCTTTCTTACGGGATTGCCAAGGGGCCTCGCCAGCGCTATTGTAAAAAGCACAAAAGCCGCGGTGAGCAGGGCGAATTTAACCGCCACCGAAACGCGTGACACGGGAAAGAAAAGTTTCCTGCTTGTCCGCTCGTCCATAAAACCCCGGAGGTTGCGCAGTATAACCACTGTCTTAAACGCGAAAAATAAAAACACCGGTATAAGCAGTATAAAAACCCTGAGCGCTTCTTCGTTCGCGAACCTCATTCAAAACCTTCCTGTCTTAGTTTTTATCATGATATTATCCTGGTAAATTTAAAAACTTCTAAAAGCAGAGCTAAAAGCAGGCATATAAACCCCGCGACAAGAAAGGGGTAAAATTTTTCCTCGTGCCTGTTATAAGTTTTTACTTTTATCTCTTTTTTTTCAAGTTTTCCTATCAAATCATATATTTTCCGCAGCTCTTTTTTGTTTGCGGCCCGGAAATACCGCCCCCCTGTCATAGCGCCCATTTTTTTCAGTGTTTTTTCGTCGGGCTCTTCCCATTTAAGGGGGGTTCCTGTCCGCCTGTCTATTGCCTGCCTCTTTACACCCCGCCTGTCAGTGTACATCATGGGCGCCCCGCCTTTTTTTCCTATCCCTATTGTGTACAACTTAACGTTTTTATGAGCCGCCACCGACGCCGCCTCGACCGGCGGAAGCCCCCTGTTATTTACCCCGTCGGTCGTCAGAATTATCACTTTTGAGCGGGCCGAACTTTCAAGCCTGTTTATAGAAGCTACAACCGCGTCGCCGATCGCGGTTCCGTCTATTCTTACGGTCTGCAGGTCCACCTCATTTATAAAATTTTTTACAATCTCGTAGTCTATTGTAAGCGGGCACTGCGTAAAAGCCTTTCCCGCGAAAACGACAAGGCCCACGCGGTCATTGGTAAGCCCGTTTATGAACTGCCTGCAAACATCCTTCGCCGCCTCGAGCCTGTTCGGCTCCAGGTCCCCCGCCTGCATGGACCCGGAAAGGTCCAGAGCCATAACAATATCAATGCCTTTTATTTTTTCACGGGTTTCTTTTTTTACCTGCCTGGGGCCTAAAAGAGCGATTATTAAAAGCACGACCCCCGCGATTTTCAAAATATCAGGCAAGTGTACGAAACAGGAGGTTTTTTCTTTTTTCACCTTATTCAGAGAAATAAAGTTGGAAAAATTTATTTTTCTATGGCGCGCAGCCCTCAGCATTACATAAAGGACAAAAACTGCAATAATAACCACAAGGTAAGGGATGAGCTCCGGGGCCGCCAGTTTCACCGCGCGAACCTTCTTTCCCTTTTTTTGAAAAAAGATATGATTTTACTTATGTACGGTTCTCCGCAGAAAAGCGTCATGTAGTCTATCCCCAGCGACCTGAATATTTTTATCGCCCTGTTATCCGCTGCCCTGCCGGCCTTCTCGAATTTTTTAAGGCTTCCCCTGTCGGATGTATCGAGCCACAGGGTCCTGCCGCTTTCCGCGTCGTAAAAAGGCACGTATCCTACGGAAGGAATATAATAATCCCTCCTGTCCCTGAGCATGACCGCTATGACATCGTGCCGGGAACTTAAAAGCCTTAATTTTTCATAAAAATTTCCGGCGTCATAAAAATCCGAAATAAAAAATACTGTCGACCTTTTTTTCAGAAGGTGGCTCAAATACGAAGCGGCTCCCGCGATATCCGTGCCCTTAGAGGCGGTATCGTGGTAAATCACTTCCCTCATTATTCGCATTATGTGCTTTTTCCCTTTCCGCGGAGGCACATATTTTTCGATTTCCGAAGTAAACCCCATAAACCCGACCCTGTCATTATTTATATTCGCGGTGAGGCCGAGGGCCGCCACAAACTCGAACATAAGCTCTGTTTTCAGGTTTTGCTTCGAGCCGAAACTGAGGGACCCGGACATATCCGCGGCAAAAATAACCTGCAGCTCCCGTTCCTCAACAAAAGTTTTTACATAGGGAGTGTTCATCCTCGCGGTGACATTCCAGTCTATTGCCCTGACATCATCTCCTTCCGCGTATTCACGGACCTCGGAAAACTCTATGCCGCTGCCCTTAAATGACGAAAGGTATTCTCCCTGAAGCACCGTATTCACAAGGTGCCGGGTCGTGAGCTCTATTTTTTTTATTTTTTTAAGTATTTCCCTGGATATCATTTAAATCACCCGAAATGACTGTAAATAATGTTCCCTTTTCTTTGGCGGACGGCCATACCTTTTGTTTTACACGGCACAGGCACAGGGCCGCCACTGTAAAAATAATTTTTCGAAGCCATTGCTGTCCCTGCCTGAACCTGCCCCGGGCAAAACCGGGAAACAGCCCGCAACGACAACCTTCAGCTTTTACCGCGCCGTTTCGAACTGCCGGTTTTACGGAACTTTAACCTTATTTATAACCTGTTTGATAATATCATCGCTTGTTATATCCTCTGCTTCCGCCTCGTAGGACAGTATAAGCCTGTGCCTAAGCACCTCATGGGCCACTTCTTTTATTCCGTCGGGGGAAACATAACCCTCGCCGCGGATAAAAGCAATTGCCTTGGCCGCCTGCAACAGGCTTATAGACGCCCTTGGCGAGCAGCCGTACTCTATAAGGTGGGCCGCGTCAATTTTATATTCAGCGGGCTTTCTGGTGGCATGAACCACGTCGGCCACGTAATATTTTATTTTTTCATCCACGTATATCCCGTCCACAATTTTTCTCATATCCACTATATCCTTTGGTTTAAGCACGGTATTAACCGATATTTCTCCTCCCGAAGCCATACGTTCGACTATTTCAACTTCCTGCTCTCTTGTCGGGTACTCGATATTCACCTTCATAAGGAACCTGTCAACCTGAGCCTCGGGCAGAGGGTAAGACCCCTCTGTCTCGATGGGGTTTTGTGTGGCGAGTACTATAAAAGGCTCTGAAAGCATAAATGTTTTTTCCCCGATCGTAACCTGCTTTTCCTGCATCGCCTCGAGCAGGGCTGACTGCACCTTCGCGGGCGCCCTGTTTACCTCGTCCGCCAAAACAATATTCGCGAATACCGGCCCCGTAGATATGCTGAACGACCCTGTTTTTGAATTGTATATCCGGGTGCCTATGAGGTCAGCCGGGAGCAAATCAGGGGTAAACTGGATCCTCGAAAATTTTGCCTGCAGGGTACGCGCTAGCGTCTTTACGGCAAGCGTCTTAGCCAGCCCGGGTACGCCCTCAAGCAGGATATGCCCCCTGCATAACAGGCCCGCGACAAGGCTCTCTGTCATTTTTTCCTGCCCTACTATTACTTTTTCAATTTCAGTAAAAACTTTTTCGAGTTTTTCCGACTTTTCCTTTGCTTTCGCGGATAACTTTACTGTTTTTGCCATATCAAACCTCCGTAAAATCCATTGTATAATTTTGTAAACCCGAAGTGATATTATTTTAATCCTGCATCCGGTTTTAAACTTTAAAACTTAAATTTTAAGTTTTCTTCATTCTATTATAACCATCGTACCTTTTTCAACGTATTTAAAAAGTTCTTTTATATCGCTGTTTTTCATTCTGATACAACCGCGCGAGGCATTATGTCCGACGGAAGCCGGGTCATTTGTCCCGTGTATCGCTATGCCTCCGCCTGTGCCGGCAAAAACACCGTTTTTATCCGCCGGCACCTCTCCCTGTTTTTGGGCCTTTTTGTACCTTTCAATATCTTTTTTTTCCGGATAGGAGATCCTCATAAAAACCGGGCCGTAAGCGTTGTTCCCCAGGGATTCGCCCGAATTATATTTACAATACCCTTTTTCCGCGCTGAAAAACACAGAATTAAGGGCTTTCAGGTGTTTTTTGCCCTTTTTATATTCGCCCAGCATTTTTTGGTATTTTCTCTGTATTTCGCCGTATTCAGCGGCTCCTTTTTCCGTATTATTGAGTTTCATCTCTGTTTTTTTAAGCCTCGGGGATTTATCATAAGAATAAATTTTCGCAACTTTATACACGCCGGACGGTGTCCTGAAATCCCCGCGGTAAATTTTGTTGCCGGCTTTTTTTCCCATTGCCGCGGGATATTCTTTCACCGTTTTTAACCGGGAATCAACCAGCCTAAGCCGCTTGGTTTCTTTTTCAGCGTAAATAAAATATTGCCTGTCATAACCTTCCAGGTAGCCTTTGTATTTGTCCAGAGGGCCGGCGCATGCCGCCGCCAACCCCGTAAGAAGTATAAAAATAAACGCCCTTTTCATGTCCAACCCTTAGTCAAGAACCTTTATGGGCAGCTGCGGCCTTTCCATGACCTTAAATTCCACCCCTGCCTCCTTAAAAAGGCCCTCATATGATTTATCCGGGTAATATTTTACAACCACGACTTTTTTGATTTTCGCGTTCACCATCATTTTCGCGCACAGTATACACGGCGAATGCGTACAGTACAGCGTGGCGCCGTCCGTGCTGGAGCCGTGAAGCGCGGCCTGTATTATGGCGTTCTGCTCGGCGTGTATTGCCCTGCATATTTCATGCCTTGTCCCGGAGGCGATTTCCATCTGGTCGCGCAGGCAGCTAAGCTGAATACAGTCCTTAACACCCGCGGCCGCCCCGTTATAACCCGTGGATATGACATGGTTGTTTTTTACCACAACCGCGCCGATATGGTGCCTTATGCACGTTGAGCGCTCAGCGACAAGGTACGCCATTTTCATAAAATATTCGTCCCATGACGGCCTTGTATAGGGTTTATAATTAAATTCTTTTAGGGCCTTATCCAGTTTTCCGTGAAGCTCATCCGGGGAGCCTGAGTTGTCTATTTTAATATCAGCTTTTTCAAAACACTTAGTAAGCTGCTGCGCCTTCTCATTACCGCTGTTTTCTTTTTCTTCATGTTTTTTAAACTCATCGAGCGTGGCCCCGTCTCCTGCCCTGCCCCTTTTTTTCGATCGCTCAAACCTGGTTTTAACATCGGCGGTTATTCCTATGAGCACAAAATCGTTCAGGTTATTCCTGAGCTCTTCTATTTCAGAAGCATTTCTTATTGAGTCGACGACCGCCTGCGGCGCGTTCCTGATTTTTTTCACTGTCTTTTTGGCGAGCACAGGGGGGCCTTCCTTTTCCCTGAGCTCATTTCCAATGGCAATAAGGTTTTTCCTGGAGGGCTCCGCGCCCCTCTTTTTCGCCTCGTCCCTCAATATATCCGAAAGTGAATAAGATATAAATTTATGTTCATCCACAAGGTATTTAACCGCCTCTCCCTTGCCTGACGCGTTCGGCCCTGTAAAACCTATAAACATTTAATTTACCTCCCGCGGAGCAGCAGGCCCCGCGCATGAATTTGTATTACATTATAATAAAATCCACCCCTTTTTCAATGATTTTTTATGTTGTTTTTACACTGTTTTTATCACCGTAAATTTGATACCCGGCCTCTTTTTCGCGGTGAAAATTACGGAGCCGGCCTGTTGGTGCCCGGGCCGTGGATGATCATGGTGTTATTTTATCACTGCACATCTGGTACCTGTCCCCAGATGTGCAGTGACAAAAATGCTTCGCGGAAAACTGGCAATTTGATTACCCTCTCGGGCTAAAAAACATCAGATAACATCTTCTATTGAACACATTATGTCATCTAAGCTTTGGTTTGATTTCCTTTCATATTTAATTGAATCTACGGTTTTTTTTACTCCGGTGTAGTGCATATCGAAAATCCCGGATGTTTCGCACACAGTAGAGCCGGCGTACTTGCTTATAAAATATATCGCGGCGCGGCGGGCATAATTCCATTTGCCCCTTTTTTTCATAAGTTCCTGTTTTGTCACTTTAAATTTTCCCGCAACCAGCCCGATTATATCATCAGATGATTTAACTGTTTTCCTGAACGCGGACTTAGTAATTTCAATATTTTTCCTTTTTAAATAGGCCGCAACTTCATCTATAAACTTCCTGCTTCCCAAAACAACATCACGCAATTCGTTTTGTTCAAGGGCTTTATAATCCTCTCCGTTTTCCTCCGAAAGGTATGCTTTAAAACGCGCTCTTGCCTTTAAGCGGTGTTTGCCGAATCGACCCAATACCCAGTCAGTTTGTGTTATTTTAAAACCTTTCTTGCCCAGATACTCCCTGTAACTGCACCATTTATAATTATAAAGCGAGTCTACCAGGCTGTCTTTTACAGGGTTCATTATTATGTACCGCACTACCCTTTCAAGATATTCATCTTTCTCGACCACAATACTTTTGTACCTGTCCTGGAACAAATGACCAATTCGCTTATGCCTCCAGTTAAAATACCGTGCATAATTACCGTTTACATACTGCATCAGGCCCCCCAGCCGCCCGTCATTCGATTTAATAAGCATATGATAATGGTTAGGCATAAGGCAGTACGCATAGATTGTATA
>CAZHOD010000001.1:0-4801 GCA_964534075.1 uncultured Spirochaetia bacterium | reverse complement strand
ATTTCTGATATAAGTTATAAACCGGCACTTGTCTTCATCTGTAAGGTATATATCCTTTTTTTCATTTCCGCGGGAAAAAACATGAGCCAGCATCCCGGGGTACTGGATTCTTCTTTTACGCGCCATCGTAAAAACCCCTCAGTTTTTTTTAATAGTACACCATGTTCCAATTTTTATCAACTCTTTTTATCACTGCACATTTGGTACCTGTCCCCAGATGTGCAGTGATAACTACGGGGGCTGATGTCAGGACAGCGTGGATATCAGCGTGCTGTTTTTTCTCCGCAAATTTCGCACCTGCCTGCCCGAAATAGTTTTAGCAAAGGAGGATCCCCATTTTCTCGGTGAGGATTACAGGGCAGGGGCGCCCGGAAAATAAAACAAGACATGTATTCAGCTTAAAACTTAAAGGTTACAGCTGAAAGCAAGGCCGGAAAGGCCGGGCAAGGCATGCCTTGCCCCTGCAAATACAAAAAAACAAAAAAGAAGCGGTCAATACAAATAAGGAAGTATTATAAGACCGCCCAGGAGCATGTGCGCGGTAACTTCCGGGGATATAAATACATGCGGGTGGGCAAAAACGAATACCGGAATCAAAAAAACAGCCAAAAAAACCACCGTTTTTTTCCGGCGTCCACCGGCCCTCACCTTTTGCCCGAATATTTAAGTATTATACTGCCTATGGGCACGCCTATGTCCCCGGCAAGTACATCGCATTTTACCTTGAAAAGAAAAAATACGGGCTTTTCATTTTCCGAAAGCGCCTCGTAATTCCCCTGCCCCTTGCTTATCACAAACCCTGCTTCTTTAAATATTTTGTTAAACTCCGGGCTGCAGTACTCCGGCACCGTTCCGGGAGCGTCGGAGCCCGAAGAAATAACCTCCGCGATTTTATCTATGCCCGCGAAAACAGCGTCCTCCTCTGTAGCGTCGTTTATTATCGGAACTTCCTTGACAACATATATTATTTTTACGTCATACCTTTGTTTTATCTCCTCGATAAGCACCCTGTCAAATACGGTCTCCCCCGCGTTGTCTCCCAGGTAAATTATTTCACGGGCCTTTTCAAGCCCCTGCCTAAACTCATTAAAATGCTTTATCGCGAATTCCCTGTAAAGCACATCCTCGAGGTCCCTGTCGAGCTCAAAAGTAAGCTGGGCGCCGAAGTCTATGACATTACCGGCAATAGCCGCCCTTACAGCCGTTAAAAGAGAATCTTCGGAATTTTTAATTTTCTCCTTTAAAAAAGGGTACATGGACATCGCCAGGTGGTTATACTTGTCTTTCAGTTCCCTGTAAGGGTCGCTGTTGCCGACTATGTCCTTTACTATCATGTGTATACGCCTTCCCATTTTCGGCGGGCAGTCGTCCATATTTATAAACTTAATTTCTTCGGCCACTGCGTCTATAATTTTTTTGTGCAAAACCGGGTCATCACCGGCTGTTTTCCCGGCCTGCAGCGCCTGTTTCATAAAACACGGCATGCACTCAAGATATGTTTTCATTTTCCTTTATAAAACTCCTTTCCTTCGAATTCTTCCTTTTCAAGCTCTCCTCTCGCGTGAAGTTTTTCAACAAGTATTTTTATCTGAGATTTCGGCGCCTCAAACGCCTGCGATATATCATTTATTGTCATGGGCCTTTTTTTCAGCCCCGAAATTACCATGGAGGCAAGATTTTCGCCCGAAGGAATTTTTCCTCCTTTGTACCCGCCTATAACAACGGCCTTTTCTCCCAGGAGTCCGCTTATGCGCCTTAATTTTTCCGGTTCCGCCGGTTCAGCGTATTTTTCCGCGCGCGAGCGCACTACGGTATTGACCTGTATTTCCGAAACATTTTCAATGGAATCGATTATCTTTTTAATTTTCAGAACCTCGCCGTCGCTGTCATTAAAACCCTTTACTATCAGCACCTCGGGTTTTATATCAACACCCGATTCCTTTGAAAATTCTATAAGTCCATTAATCATCCTTTTAAAATCCACACTCTCATGCGGCCTGTTTATTTTTTCAAACACTTCTTTGGAACCGGCGTCGACCGAAGGAAACACAACATCCGCGAGCGCGGCTTCCTTCCTGACATTTTCATCGTAAAAAAGGGCCGAATTGGTCAGGATGGCAATTTTTTTATCGCTTATTTTTTTCACCCCGCTGATTACCTCACCAAGGTTAAGCGCGAGCGTGGGGTCTCCGGAACCCGAAAAAGTAACAAAATCCGCCTCACCGCCTTTTTCGAAAAACCTTCTTATTTCGGCCAAAACATCCACTGTCTTTACAAAAACCTGCCTTTTATTTGTAAGATTCAGGGTTTTTCCGAGCTCACAGTAAATACAGTTATTATTGCATACCTTTTTTCCCGCTATTAAGTCTACACCGAGGGAGAGCCCCAGCCTTCTTGATGGTACCGGCCCGAATATATACATTTTTGTTCTCCTTTAAATTCCGTACCCGTGAAAAAACCTCGCGCCAAAATAATTCAGGTAAACGGACAGTAAAATTAATACCGACGCAATCACGCGGATTTTTCTTCCTGTCATTACTTTAGACGCAAACAACATAAAAATCAACAGCATAATGTAAAAATCAAGCGTGTACCTCGCGCCGAACTGCATCCACCCGCTTCCCATTATCATAAAAATAACAATCGACATAAAAACCGTTGACAGCGCCGCGCCTGTCATAACAATAAGGCCGCCGGTGTTTAACTCGTGATTTTTTACGGCGTTACCCGCGCTTATTCTTTTTTTCATGGATTTAACGTAATAATACCCCGCCGGAAACAATAAAAAAAACAGCGGCGACGCCCACAGGAACCCAAACCCCTCAGGCCTGTACTTAAAAAACGGGAATACACTGTATATTGGTATTGGTTTTATGATCTCTGTATAAAAATTACGCAGTAAATAGGCAGGAGAGAAAAAACCGTGCTTTTCGAAATTGCCCCTGAAATAATCCGACATGAGATGGTAATTTATTCCGTTGTCGAATATCCTGCCGTCGAACCTCGCCGCGTTGTACCACATATTTAAAAACGAAAAAACAAAGAAAAACCCCAGAAAAATCATCGCGTTGGAAATATGTGCTTTAATCCGGGCGTTTTTATTCATAGTGTAATAAAACGCGGCAAAAAGAAAAAATGAAAACACAAGATTGTTTCTGGTATACACCGCAAGAGCGAAAAACAAACCGGACAGCGCGAGACGGCCGGGATAAATACCCGTAAGCATAACAGCAATCGCCGCCAGAAGAAAAGTCTGGGCGCTTATCTGCGACATGAACCAGACCGCCCCTGTCATGGACATATAAAAATGCACGGTTCCGAATGCCCAGAATATTGTAAGGAAAATTATTTCCCGGTACCTTAGATTTATGTTGTATTTTAACGACAACAAGATAATAACAAGCGCAACAAGCCCGGTATTCAAGGCTCCGAAAGAGGCTGTTACGAGGTGATCGTATATTTTACCGTCAAAAACTGACTTTAAAGGGATATAAAAAAGCGCCGGCACCGGGGGCCAATAAAGATAATATTTACCTTTGTAACGCACAAGGTCATCGACTTTCCCTCCCTTTTCCTTTATTACATCGAGCCTGCCTTCCATAAACGAACCGGCGAGCTCACTGAAATAATCGAATTTCGTATTTCCTTTTCTCAATTCTCCGTCAATACAAATCCCGGAGTAAAAAAGCCAGGCAGTTGCGGGAAGCAGCAAAAATATTGTCACTAAAAATATTTTTCTTTTCATTATCTCTCAACTCCCTGAAATATACCCGCGAAACTTTTCATAATTTTTTAAAAACGGCATGGAATTATTGCAGCTAAGAATTATTCCTATATGGCGGAGAGGGAGAGATTCGAACTCTCGAGCCCGGTTGCCCGGGCCAACTCCTTAGCAGGGAGCCGCCTTAAGCCACTCGGCCACCTCTCCGTTGCGAAGCAACAGTTCCCCTGTTCAACTGTTCTGTCTTTCTGTTTTTGATCCGCGGTCTAAAGGCCGCGGCTACCAACAAATATAAATCCAACCGGGGCTTTCGGGCGGACATACCGGACAAACACTTCGTGTTATACGGCACAGGGCCGCCCCTGCAACATTTCTGTCTTTTCGCCGCGAAGCAACAGTTCCCCTGTTCAACTGTTCTGTCTTTCTGTTTTTGATCCGCGGTCTAAAGGCCGCGGCTACCAACAAATATAAATCCAACCGGGGCTTTCGGGCGGACATACCGGACAAACACTTCGTGTTATACGGCACAGGGCCGCCCCTGCAACATTTCTGTCTTTTCGCCGCGAAGCAACTGCTCAATTTTTCTATCATCCGCTCGGCGTTCGTTCGCTTCGAGCCTGCTCTGCTTGTATCCGGCACTTATATATTATTTCTTCACTTCGCGCGCGTCATGGCGGAGGGCGTAGGACTCGAACCTACAAGGGATTGCTCCCATCTGATTTCAAGTCAGACGCCTTACCAATTAGGACTAGCCCTCCGCTTATACGCTATTCATCCCATCCGACAAGTATGCCGACTGCCACCATAATATAACCCGCCACTATAAGTATCGGAGAAACAGCTCCCGCCCAGTTTGACGCGTCGGCATTTACCTTTGTAAGTATAAAATAACCCGCTATAAGGACGATAAGCGCCGCCCCTATTATATAAAGCCCTTTCCTGTTCTTTTTTTCTGTTTCCGCCGGTTTTTCCTGTGTTTTTTCTTCCATAATATTCACCCTCCTGATAAAAAAACAAGCTTATAACTTATTGCTTGTATTTTAAAATATACTACCTTTTGGTTATTTTGTCAATCGCGCC